>NZ_JBFTPJ010000080.1:0-12280 GCF_056398445.1 Variovorax sp. 01T439_2 | reverse complement strand
GCCAGCGCGTGCACGACTACCTGCAAAGCCCGCGCCGCATCGCGTTCAACGAGGACGGGATCTTCAGGCGGTATGCGGAGCTGGATGGCTGAGGCCTGCGCATCGGCAGGCATGCCATGGGGCTACACGAACTTGCCGGTGATGCCGCCATCCACCAGCAGCTCGGTGCCGGTCACATAGGCGGCCGCATCCGACGCCAGGAACGCGCAGGCATGGGCCACGTCCCAGGCCGTGCCCATGCGGCCCACGGGCACCTGCCGCGCGCGGGCTGCCTTGGCCTCTTCCAGGCTGGTGTCCGAGAACATCTTCGCCACCGTGGTGGCGATGCGCGGCGTGTCGATCAGCCCTGGCACGACGGTGTTGGCACGCACGCCCTGGGCTGCATATTGCTGCGCCACCATGCGCGTGAACTGCGTGACCGCGGCCTTGGTCACGCCGTAGGCCAGGTGCGGATAGCCCAGGTAGCGCATGCCCGCGATCGACGAGATGGCGACGATGGCGCCGCGCCCGCGCTCGACCATGCCGGGCAGCACCTGCCGGGTGGCCAGGAGCAGGCTGCGCACGTTCACTGCGTGGATGCGGTCGAAGTCCTCGGCGCTGGTTTCCATGGGCCCGCCGGTCTTGCCGATGCCCACGTTGTGGTGCAGCACGTCGACCGTGCCGAAGCGCTCGCGTGCTTCGCCAAAGAGCCGAACCACGTCGGCTTCGTCCGCCGCATCGCCGACGAAGGTCTCGGCCGTGCCGCCTTCGGCTCGGATCAGCGCGGTGGTTTCCTCGGCGGAGGCGGCGTCGCGGTCCGCCACGCACACGTGCGCGCCGAGCCGGGCGTAGGTGACGCTCGACGCCCGACCGATGCTCCAGCCCGGTCCCGCCGAGCCCGCGCCCAGCACGAAGACGACCCGACCCGACAGGTCCAGTGGCAGCGCAGGAGGAGTGAAGCTCATGCGTCATCCTTCCCGCTCGCGCCGACGAACGGAATCGCGTGCTCGACGGTGTCCCAGATGAAGCGGCCCGACGGACTCTGCTGCTCCTCCACGATGTGCGCCACCAGCCCGGCGGCGCGCGAGATCACGGCAAAGCCGCGCATCACGCCGGTGGGCACGCCGATCTCGCCCAGCAGCGCGGCCACCGCGCCGGTCGCGTTGATGGTGATGGGGCGTCCGGCCACGGCGTCCACCGCGGCGGACAGGCGCTCCAGCGCCCGCACCTTGTGGCCGGCCAGCTCGGGCTCGGCGCGCGCCATGTCGAGCAGCTTGTAGGCGCGCGGGTCCACCGGCTTGTGCAGGTGGTGGCCGAAGCCGGGCACCGGGCTCTTGAGGCCTTTGTAGTGGCGCGCGATGGCCATCGCCTCGGCATCCGGGTCGGCGGCGGCGCCGATGCGGTCGAGCAGGCCGGCGCAGTTCTCCATGGTCCCGACGAACGAGCTGCCCACGGCCAGCAGCCCGGCCGAGACGGCACCCTGCAGGTTCTCGGGCGCGCTCATGTAGATCAGGCGCGTGGCGATGGCGCTGGGCGTGAGGCCGTGCTCCATCAGCACCACCAGCACCGCATCGGTGATGCGCAGGTCCACGCCGCGCGGCGTGCGGTTGAGGATCTGCATCAGCATCACCTCGGTGAAGGTCTTCTTGCCGAGCAGGTCTTCGACCAGGTCGGCGTCGCGGTAGTGCAGGCTCGTGAGCGTGTGGGTGCACAGGCGGGTGACGGGAGTGGCGGAGGAGGAAGTCATCGCGTGGTTTCTTTCGTTCAGGATGTGGCGGCGGCCGCCATGGCGAGTTCGCGCACGGCGCTCTTGAGCACCTTGCCCACGGGCGAGCGCGGCAGGGCCTCGTGGAAATGGATGTGCTTGGGCGTCTGCACCGGGCCCAGGCGTTCGCGCACGAAGGCAATCAGCTCGGCTTCGGTGGCGTGGCGGCCGGGGCGCAGCTGCACGGCGGCCTGCACCGCCTCGCCCCACTTGTCGTCGGGAATGCCGAACACGGCGCATTCGTGCACGGCGGGGTGCTGGCCCAGCGCGTTCTCCACGTCCACCGGGTACACGTTGAAGCCGCCCGTGATGACCATGTCCTTCAGCCGGTCCTTTAGGTAGAGGTAGCCGCGCTCGTCGACGAGGCCGCGGTCGCCGGTGTGCAGCCAGCCGTCCACCAGCGTCTCGGCGGTCTTGTCGGGCAGGCGCCAGTAGCCGGCCATCAGCAGGTCGCCGCGCGCCACCACTTCGCCGACCTCGCCCGCGGGCAGCAGCCGGCCGTCCGGCGCCATGATGGCCACATCGCTGAACCACGCGGTGCGGCCCACGGCGGCCCAGTTGCGTTCGTCCTCGAAGTCTTCGGGGTGCATCACCGTGAGGATCTGGGGCGCCTCGGTCTGGCCGTAGGTGGTGCCCAGCACCGGGCCGAAGAATTCCCGCACCTCGCGGATCTTTTCCGAAGGCATCGGCGCGCCGCCGTAGATCAGCCGGCGCAGGTGCGGAAAGTCGGCGCGCGACACGCCCGGCAGCGCCATCAGCATGTACACCAGCGTGGGCGGCATGAAGCATGTCGTGCCGCCGCGTTCGCGGAAGGCCGTGCGCACGGCCTCGGCGCCGGCCGCGGGCAGCACCACGTGGCAGCCGCCCTGCGCCAGGATGGGCAGCACGTAGGTCGAGGTACCGTGCGTGATTGGCGCCGCCACCACATAGCGCTCGTGCTCGTCGAAGCCCCAGGCGTGGATCTGGTTGGCGATGTTGGCGAGCCATGCGCGGTAGGGCTGCATCACGCCCTTGGGCGCGCCGGTGGTGCCGCCGGTGAATTTGATCGCCTGCGTGGCGTCCAGCGGCAGCGCGAAGGAAGGGCGCGGCGCGCCTGCATGCCGGGTCACCAGCGCCGCGATGGTGGCTTCGTGCTGCGGCGCCGTGCCGGTGTGGATGCGCGCGCCGGGCGCACCGTCGAGCAGCGCGGCGCAGGCCGCGTCGAGCACGAGGATCGAAGGTTCGGTGGCATCGACGATGCGGCGGATCTCGGGCCGCGTGCTCTGCGGATTCAGCGGCACCCAAACCTTGCCGCAGGCCAGCACCGCGAGCAGCGYGGCAATGTGCTCCGCGCTGTTCTTCGCGCAGATGGCGACGCGGCTTTGCGGCGCGGGGTCGAGCGCGACCAGCGCGGCCGCCAGCGCCGCCACCTGGGCAGCAAGTTCCTGGTAGCGGATGGCGCCCTCGGGGGCGTCGATGGCAATGTTGTCGGGCCAGCGCACCGCGGCGCGCCAGAAGAAGTCGATCGGAAACATGGGTGGGTGTGCTCCTTGCAGGCTCTGGTGGTCGCTGTCAGTCGGCCTTGGCGCCGGATGCCTTCACGACGTCGCGCCAGCGCTTGATCTCGGCCGCGGCAAAGCTGCGCATCTGCTCGGGCGTGCCGGGTTCGGGGGTGGCGGCCAGCTCCTGCAGGCGCTGGCGCACATCGGGCGCGGCCAGCACCTTGCCGAGCGCAGTATTCAGGCGGTCGATCACGGCGCGCGGTGTGCCCGCGGGGGCCGCCAAGCCGAACCACGACTGCACGTCGAAGCCCGGATAGCCCGACTCGGCCAGCGTGGGCACGTCGGGCAGCAGCGGCGAACGCCGGGCGCTGGTGATGGCAATGGCGCGCAGGCGCCCGCCCTGCACGTGCGGCAGGGCCGACGGCGTGTTGTCGAACATCGACTGCACCTGGCCGYCCAGCAGGTCGGTGATGGCGGGCGCGCTGCCGCGGTAGGGCACGTGCAGCATGTTGAGCCCGGCCTGCATCTTGAACATCTCGCCCGACAGGTGGATGGACGAGCCGCTGCCGGACGACGCGAAGGTGATGCCCTCTTTCGACTCCTTGGCAAAGCGCACGTATTCGGCCACGTTCTTCACGGGCAACGACGGGTTCACCACGAGGATGTTGGGAATCTTGGCGATCAGGCCGACGGGCTCGAAGTCCTTGACCGGGTCGTAGCCGAGCTTGCCGTAGAGTGAGGCATTGATGGTGTTCGCGATGGTGTAGACGTAGAGCGTGTAGCCGTCGGCGGGCGCGCGGGCCACGTACTCGGCGCCCACGTTGCTGTTGGCGCCCGTTCGGTTGTCCACCAGCAGGGGCTGGCCGAGCTGCTCGCCCAGCTTGATGGCGACGAGGCGCGCGATCACGTCGGTGGCGCCGCCGGCGGCATAGCCGACCACGAGCTTCACGGGCTTGGACGGCCAGGGGGTGGCGGGCTGCGCCTGCAGGGGCAGCGCGGCGCTGCAGGCGAGGGCGGCGGCGAATGCCAGCCAATGCCGGCGGGGTGCGGAATACGAGCTCACTTCTTGTCTCCAGTTGGGTATGCAATGCCTGTCGCGGGCTGCGTCCTGCCGTGCTGCGGCACACTGCGCGATGGCTCCGTCGACCGAGAAATTCTTTCGCATGCCTTCGCGAACCGTGAATAAGAACGTCCGCCAGGCGGACGTTTCGGCCCGCGCCGCGGCCGCGCGCATCTCCAGCGCAGAGCCCGGCGACGACCCCGGCAGCCGCACGCTGCGGCGCGGCCTGCAGTTGCTGGACGCGGTGCTGGCCAGCGGCCGCGAAGGCCTGCGCGTGGTCGACCTGTGCCGCGCAGCGGGGCTGGAGCGCGCCACGGTGCACCGCCTGCTGGCCACGCTGGTGGAGAGCGGCTATGCCGCGCAGCGCGGGCGCTTTCGCTATGTGGCGGGGCCGCGGCTCGCGGCCATGGCGCAACCGGCCGGCATGCCCAACATGGCGGTGCGCCTGCGTCCGGTGCTGGAGCGCGTGAGTGCGGCCTGCGGCGATGCGGCTTTCGCGATCGTGCGCGAAGGCCCGGCGTCGCATTGCATCGCGCGCCATGTGGGCACGCACCCGGTGCAGATCCTGGTGATCCAGGTGGGCACGCGCCAGCCGCTGGGTGTGGGCGCGGCGGGCCTGGCGCTGCTGTCGGCGCTGCCCGACGACGAGGTCCATGCCGCCGTCGCCGCCAATGCGCGTGTGCTGGGCCGCTACGGCGGCATGACGCCGGAGCGCATGGCGCTGCTGGTGCGCGCGACGCGCGAGCGCGGCTGGTCGGTCATCGGCAACCATGCCACCGACGGCGTGCTGGCCGTGGGCATGGCGGTGCGCAGCAGCGAAGGCGAGCCTGTGGCCGCGATCAGCGTGGCGTCGACCCTGGACCGCATGCCGCGCGAGCGCCAGCAGCTGATCGCGCGCTGGATGCGCGAGGCACTGGCCGCGCTGCTGCCGGGCGGGCTTTGAGGCTGGCGGCTACGCGCCGCTCTCGTCGTCTTCGTTGCCGTCGTCGTTGCGAATGCGCAGCGCCGCTTCATACAGCGCATTGCGCGGCGCCCCGCTGATCTCGGCCGCAAGCCGCACAGCAGTCTTCACGGGCAGCTCGGCCAGCAGCAGGCGCAGCACGCGTTCGCCTTCGGCGCCGTCGTCGGCGGCCGCGGCCATGGGGTGCAGCACCAGCGCGAATTCGCCGCGCGTGCGGTCGCGGCCGGCTGCGAACCAGCCCGGCAGCTCGGCGGCGGCGACGGTCGCGATCTCCTCGAACTGCTTGGTGAGCTCGCGGCCGACGGTGATGCGGCGCTCGCCCAGCGTCGCCAGCGCGCGGGCCACGGCTTCGATGCGGTGCGGCGCTTCCAGCAGTACCACGGCGCGCCGCTCCTGTGCGAGCGCCTGCACGGCCGCGTCGCGCTCGCCGGCCTTGGTCGGCAGGAAGCCCGCGAACACGAAGGCGCTGCTCTCGTCGCCGGCCGCCACCAGGCCGGCGGCGCCGACCAGCGTGGTGACGCTGCTCGCGCCCGGCAGCGGCAGCACGCGCTGGCCGGCACCGCGCACGGCTGCGACCAGCCGCGCGCCCGGGTCGCTCACGCCGGGCGTGCCGGCATCGCTCACGTAAGCGATGCGCTCGCCCTGCGCGAGCCGCGCGACCACGGCCTGCGCGGCCTCGGCCTCGTTGTGCTGGTGCACGGCCAGGAGCTGGGCATTCGGCCGGTCGATGCCGTAGGCGCGCAGCAGGCTCTGCGTGTGGCGCGTGTCCTCGCAGGCGACCGCATCGACCAGCTGCAGCACGTGCAGCGCGCGCAGCGTGATGTCGGCCAGGTTGCCGATGGGCGTGGCCACCACGTAGAGCGTGCCCTGCGGATAATGCTGTGCACCCGAGGCATCGCGCGCGGCCGAAAGGGCGGCGCCGAAGGAAGCGGGTGCTAGTGAAGCCAAGGGGTTTCTCCGTAGGAACAAAAAAGAAGCGGGCAGGGAGCCAGCATGAAGACCATCACGACCAAGCATCGCGGCGATGCGGCGGAAGACGCCGCGCTCGACCACCTCCAATGCGCCGGCCTGGCGCTGGTAGCGCGCAATTATCGAACGCCCGGGCGCGGCGGCGGTGAGATCGACCTGATCATGCGCGATCCGCGCGACGCCACGCTGGTGTTCGTGGAGGTGCGCCAGCGCAGCAGCGGCACCCACGGCGGCGCCGGCGGCAGCATCACGGGGCTCAAGCAGCGGCGCATCGTGTTTGCGGCGCGGCACTACCTGAACGGGCTGCGCACGCTGCCGCCCTGCCGCTTCGACGTGGTGCTGGTCGAGGAGCGCATCACCTGGCTGCAGGGCGCGTTCGACGCGGGCGGGAACTGAAAGCGCGCCGCGGGCTCCACCCACACATTCATCCTCCCATCCATCGCAAACGTCTTGTTTCAACGCCCCCCGGTATCATCGCGCCCCATGCTCGAGCAACGGATTCAGCAACACTTCATCGACAGCGCCGACCTCAAGTACCAGGCCGGCCCCATCCTCAGCAAACCCATTTCGCAGGCCATGCAGGCGATCCTGGCCTGCGTGACCAGCGGCGGCAAGGTGCTGGCCTGCGGCGCGGGCGTCTCGGGCCTGCTGGCGGCGCAGTTCGCGGCGCAGTTCGTCGGCCGCTTCGAGCGCGAGCGCCCCGAGCTCGGCGCCATCGCGCTGCCCGGCGATCCCACCGACCCGTCGGCCGACAGCGCCGCTGCCACCGACGTCGACCGTTTCGCCCGCCAGGTGCGCGCGCTCGGCCAGGCCGGCGACGTGCTGCTGGCGCTGAGCGCGAGCGGCCAGTCGGCGGCCGTGCTGGCCGCGGTGCTGGCTGCGCACGAGCGCGACATGACGGTGGTGGCGCTGCTGGGCAACGCCAGCGCGGGCCAGCCGGCCTCGCCCGGCGCGGGCAGCAGCGGAACCGGTGGCGCCATCGGCCGCGCGCTGCGCGAAACGGACGTCCAGATCGGCGTGTCGCACGAACGTGCGGCGCGTATCCACGAAATCCACCTGCTCGCGCTGCATTGCCTGTGCGACGGCGTGGATGCCCAGCTACTCGGAGAACAGGAAGCTTCCACATGACGACAACGACACCGTTCCAGCGCTTCGCCATTGCACTTGCCTCGGGAACCGTCCTGGTTGCCGGGCTTTCGGCCTGCGTGCCGCTCGTGGTCGGAGGGGCCGCGGCGGTGGGCGTGGGCATGGTGGCCACCGACCGCCGCAGCTCCGGCGCCCAGCTCGACGACCAGGGCATCGAGCTGCGCGCAGCGGCCCGCGTGCGCGAGATCGCCAACGACAACATGTACGTGAGCGTCACCAGCTTCAACCGCCAGGTGCTGCTGACCGGCGCCGTGGGCAGCGACGCCGACCGCCGCCGCGTCGAGGACCTGGTGCAGCGCGTGGACAACGTGCGCTCGGTGGTCAACGAGCTCACCGTCGGCCCGCCCAGCACCTTCCAGGACCGCTCGAACGACCTGTTCATCAGCGGCAAGGTCAAGGCCTCGCTGCTCGACGCCAAGGACATCTTCGCCAACTCGTTCAAGGTGGTGACCGAGCGCGGCGTGGTCTACCTGATGGGCATTGCGACGCGCCGCGAGACCGACCGCGCGACCGAAATCGCACGCGGCATCTCGGGCGTGCAGAAGGTGGTGCGCGTGGTCGAGGTGGTGAGCGAAGCCGAGCTGGCCAGCCAGGCGCAGCAGGCGCAGCGGGGCGGCACCGGATCGCCTGCACCGGCACCCGCGCCGTCGTCGGCGCCCGGGTCTTCTTCGTCGTCGTCGCGCGTGCCGCTGCCGCCGATGGAGCCGCTGCCGCCGGCCCAGCCCGGCGGCGCCACGGCCACGCCGGTGCGCTGACCCCGCAAAAAACAAAGCCCGCTTCGCGCGGGCTTTTTTTTGTTTTTACTTGAGCCGGATGATCAGGCTCGACGTGTCCCAGCGCCGCCCGCCGGCCTGCTGCACGTCGGCGTAGAACTGGTCGACCAGCGCCGTCACGGGCACGCGCGCGCCGTTGCGCTTGGCCTCGTCGAGCACCAGGCCCAGGTCCTTGCGCATCCAGTCGACCGCAAAGCCGTAGTCGAACTTGCCGTCGATCATGGTCTTGCCGCGGTTGTCCATCTGCCAGCTCTGGGCGGCGCCCTTGCCGATCACCTCGAGCACCAGCTTCATGTCCAAGCCCGCGCGCTGGCCGAAGGCAATGGCTTCGGACAGGCCCTGCACCAGGCCCGCGATGGCGATCTGGTTCACCATCTTGGCGAGCTGGCCGGCGCCGCTCGCGCCCAGCAGCGTGACGGCGCGCGCGAAGGCCTCCATCACCGGCTTGACGCGCTCGAAGCTCGCCTTGTCGCCGCCGCACATCACGGTGAGCGCGCCGTTCTGCGCGCCGGCCTGGCCGCCGGACACCGGCGCGTCGATGAACTGCAGGCCGGCTGCCGCCGCCGCGTTCGCGAGCTCGCGCGCCACGTCGGCCGAGGCGGTGGTGTGGTCGACCAGCACGCTGCCTTTCTTCATGCCGGCAAAGGCGCCGTTCGGGCCCAGCACCACGGCGCGCAGGTCGTCGTCGTTGCCCACGCAGCTGAAGACGATGTCGGCGCCTGCGGCCGCTTCGCGCGGGGTGGCGGCATGGCGGCCGGGCGCGCCGAATTCGGCGACCCAGGCCTCGGCCTTGGCCGGCGTGCGGTTGTAGACCGTGACCTTGTGGCCGGCCTTGGCCAGGTGCCCGGCCATCGGGCCGCCCATGACGCCAAGGCCCAGGAAGGCCACCGTCTGGGAGGGAGTGGATTCGTAGGTTCGGGGATTGATGCTGCTCATGGGCGAGAGCTTAAAGCCAACGCGAAGCCCCCGTCACCTGCGTCTACACGATCGCGAAGTGCTCGGTGCCGGCCGAGAGGTCGGTGCTGCGCGCGCGCTGGCTGTTGAGCTTGATCTGCAGCCGCAGGTCGTTGGCCGAATCGGCGTTGCGGATGGCGTCCTCGAAGGTGATCGAGTGGCTTTCGAACAGGTCGAACAGCGCCTGGTCGAAGGTCTGCATGCCGAGGTTGCGGCTTTTGCGCATGATCTCCTTGATCTCGCCCACCTCGCCCTTGAAGATCAGGTCGGAAATGAGCGGCGTGTTCAGCAGCACTTCCACCGCCGCCACGCGGCCCTGGCCGTCCTCGGTGGGCACCAGGCGCTGGGAGATCAGCGAGCGCAGGTTCAGCGACAGGTCCATCAACAGTTGCGCGCGACGCTCTTCGGGGAAGAAGTTGATGATCCGGTCCAGCGCCTGGTTGGCGCTGTTGGCGTGCAGCGTGGCCATGCACAGGTGGCCGGTCTCGGCAAAGGCCACGGCGTGCTCCATGGTCTCGCGGTCGCGGATTTCGCCCATCAGGATCACGTCGGGCGCCTGGCGCAGCGTGTTCTTGAGCGCGGCTTCCCAGCTGTCGGTGTCGATGCCCACTTCGCGCTGCGTGACCACGCAGTTCTTGTGCGGATGCACGAATTCGACCGGGTCCTCCACCGTCACGATGTGGCCGTAGGAATTTTCGTTGCGCCAGTCGATCATGGCGGCCAGCGTGGTCGACTTGCCCGAGCCCGTGGCGCCCACCAGGATGGTGAGGCCGCGCTTGGTCATCGACACGTCCTTCAGGATCTGCGGCATGCCCAGCCCGTCGATGGTCGGCAGCTTGGCCGGAATGGTCCGCAGCACCATGCCGACCTTGCCCTGCTGCACGAAGGCGTTCACGCGGAAGCGGCCGATGCCGGTCGGCGAGATCGCGAAGTTGCATTCCTTGGTGCGCTCGAACTCCGCCGTCTGGCGGTCGTTCATGACCGAGCGCGTGAGCGCCAGCGTGTGCTGCGCCCCCAGCGCCTGCTGCGACACCTTGGTGACCTTGCCGTCGACCTTGATCGCGGGCGGAAAGTCCGCGGTGATGAACAAGTCGCTGCCGTTGCGGCTCACCATGAGCTTGAGCAGGTCGTTGATGAACTGGCTGGCTTGATCGCGTTCCATGATGTGTCGGTGCTCCGAAGGGCTGGGATCAGCCAGGGAAATTTTCGGGGATCTTGGCCTTGCCGCGTGCTTCCGCCGCCGAAATGGCATTGCGGCGCACGAGGTCGGTCAGGTTCTGGTCCAGCGTCTGCATGCCCGCGCCCTGGCCGGTCTGGATGGCCGAATACATCTGCGCCACCTTGGCCTCGCGGATCAGGTTGCGGATGGCCGGCGTGCCCAGCATGATCTCGTGCGCCGCCACGCGGGCTGGTTGATCAGGCACTTCTTGGATTCGTGCACGAATTCGATCGGGTCTTCCACCGTGAGGATGTGGCCGTACTCGTTTTCGTTCAGGTAGTTGACCATCGCGGCCAGGGTGGTCGACTTGCCCGAGCCGGTGGGCCCGGTCACCAGCACCAGCCCGCGCGGCTTGAGCGCCAGTTCCGCGAAAATCTTGGGCGCGTTGAGCTGCTCCAGCGTGAGGATCTTCGAGGGAATGGTCCGGAACACCGCCGCCGCGCCGCGCGCCTGGTTGAAGGCATTCACCCGGAAGCGCGCGAGGCCGTCGATCTCGAACGAGAAGTCGACCTCCAGGAACTCTTCATAGTGCTTTCGGTGCGTGTCGCTCATGATGTCGTACACCATGGCGTGCACCGACTTGTGGTCGAGCGCATCGACGTTGATGCGCCGCACGTCGCCGTGGACGCGGATCATCGGCGGCAGGCCGGCCGACAAGTGCAGGTCGGAGGCTTTGTTCTTGACGCTGAATGCCAGCAGCTGGGTAATGTCCACGGGGGTCCTCGGCTCGAGTTCGGTGACGTTTTGATACGATTTTGGAAGATTATGACGATGATTGGCGACGACCTCCAGCAAGTAAAGAACCGGATCGCAAAGGCCTGCGCCGAACATGGGCGCAACCCGGCCGAAGTCCGGCTGCTGGCGGTGTCCAAGACCTTCGGGCCCGAGGCCGTGCGCGAGGCCCATGCGGCGGGCCAGCGGGCGTTCGGCGAGAACTACGTGCAGGAGGGGCTGGACAAGATCGCCGCGCTGTCGGACCTGCGCGCGGAGCTCGAATGGCACTGCATCGGCCCTCTGCAGAGCAACAAGACGCGGCCCGTGGCCGAGCATTTCGACTGGGTGCACGGCATCGACCGGCTCAAGATCGCCGAGCGCCTTTCGGCGCAGCGGCCGGCGCATCTGCCGCCGCTTCAGGTGTGCCTGCAGGTCAATGTGGACGGCGGCGCCAACAAGTCCGGCGTGCCGCCCGAAGAGGCGCTGCCGCTCGCGCGCGCTGTGGCGGCATTGCCACATCTGCGGCTGCGCGGGCTCATGGCCATTCCTGAACCGGCGCCGGATTTCGCCGCGCAGCGCGAGCTGTGCCTGCGCGCCCGCGCCGTGTACGACGCGATCCGCGACGCCGGCGTCGAACTCGACACCCTTTCGCTCGGCATGAGCGCCGACCTCGAAGCAGCCGTGAGCGCCGGCAGCACGATGGTGCGCATCGGCACGGCGATCTTCGGCGGCCGGCCCAAGGCCGCCTGACGGGCGCTAGACGGCCAGCGGCAGCCGCGCGCTGCTCTTGATTTCTTCCATCACCGCGTAGGTCCGCGTCTCCCGCACGCCCGGCAGTTGCCACAGCACCGTGCCCGCGAATTCGCGGTAGGCCGCCATGTCGGCCATGCGGGTCTTGAGCAGGTAGTCGAAGCCGCCCGCGACCATGTGGCATTCCATGATCTCGTCGCGCACCTGCACCGCGGCCTTGAACTGCTCGAACACGTTGGACGTGGTGCGGTCGAGCAGGATCTCGACGAACACCGTGAGCCCGCGCCCGAGCTTGTGCGGATCGAGCCGCGCCTCGTAGCCCTGGATGAAACCCTCGCGCGTGAGCCGCTGCACCCGCGCCAGCACGGCGGTGGGCGAGAGCGCCACCAACTCGGCCAGCTTGAGGTTGGTGATGCGGCCGTCCTCCTGAAGAATCTTCAGCAGCCGAAGGTCGATGCGATCCAGATCCAGGTCGAGCATTGGTGAATTATCCGGCCGAGCCCATATTT
>NZ_JBFTPJ010000079.1:0-10697 GCF_056398445.1 Variovorax sp. 01T439_2 | reverse complement strand
CCCGCGGCCTCGCAGAGCCGGGCCGCGAAGTGCGGCTCCAGCGCCGCCACCGCCACGCGGCCGTCGGCGCAGGGATAGACGCGGTAGCCCGCATGGGCGCCGCCGACCGTGCCCGTGGGCTGCGTGAGGCCCCAGGTGCGCGGCAGCGCCAGCCAGTCGGCCGAGGCATTGAGCGCCACCTCGAGGTACAGCCCGTTCGCGCCGGCCGCGGACCGCGCATGCAGGGTGGCTTGCAGCACGGCTTCGCTCGCGAGCAGCGCGCCGCCCATGTCGGCAAAGAGCGTGGGCGGCAGCTCGGTGCCGGTGACGAGGCCGCTTTCGGCGAGGTAGGTCAGGTCGTGGCCCGGTTCCTCGGCGCGTGCACCGGGCGCGCCGACGATCGCCACTTGCGACAGCCGCGGATGCCGCTCCTGCAGCGCAGCCCGGTCGAGGCCGAGCTTGGCCAGCGCAGAAGGGCGGAACGAGGTCAGCAGCACGTCGGTCTGCGCGAGTTCCGCATGCAGCTGCTGCCGTCCGGCCTCGGACTTGAGGTCGGCGGTGCGGACCGCGATCCCTTCGTGCAGCGCGGCATAGGCAGGCTTGTTGTAGTGCCCCATCGGGTCGCCCGCGGGCGGCTCGAACTTCACGCAGGCGGCGCCCATGGCCCGGCAGCGCAGCAGCGCCGCGGGGCCCGGAAGGTTGAGCGCAAGGCTCAGCACGCGTACGCCTGCAAGCGGCTGGAAGGGGGAGGCTGTGGAAGTTGGCATGGGCGGATTCCAGGGAACAGGTCGGCTGCCATTCTCACCCGGTGCCGGGAGCCGGTTTTCGCAAGCCGCGGCACCGGCAGCGCGCGTAGCATGTGCGACGGCGGCGCTCCCTGCCTTGGCGCTGCCGCAACGACCAAGGAGACCACCATGTTCGAACCTTCCCTCATGACCGGCCAGCGCATTCTCGTGACCGGCGGCGGCACCGGCCTGGGCCGGGCCATGGCCGAGCGCTTTCTGGGCCTGGGCGCCGACGTGGCCATCTGCGGCCGGCGCCAGTCGGTCTGCGAGGAAACCGCGGCCGCGTGGCGCCAGCAGTTTCCGGGGCGCCGCATCGACACCTTTGGCGTCGACATCCGCGTGGCGCAGAGCGTCGACGAGATGGTCGAGAGCCTGTTCCAGGGCGGCGGGCTCACAGGGCTCGTCAACAATGCCGCCGGCAACTTCGTCGCGCCGACCGAGAGCCTCTCGCCGCGCGCCTTCGACGCGATTGCGAACATCGTCTTCCACGGCAGCTTCTACGTCACGCAGGCGGTGGGCAAGCGCTGGGTGGCCGAGGCCAAGGCCGGCAAGTGGCAGCAGGGCGACGCGATGCGCAGCGTGATGAGCATCATCGTCACCTGGGTCGACAACGGCAGCCCCTACGTGGTGCCCTCGGCCATGAGCAAGGCCGGCATCGAGGTCATGACCAAGTCGCTCGCGGTGGAGTGGGCGCGCCATGGCATTCGCCTCAATGCCGTCGGGCCGGGCGAGATTCCGACCGAGGGCATGAGCAAACGCCTCAATCCCGGCGAGGAGCCCGGCGCGCGCAGCAAGAAGACCAACCCGATGGCGCGTACCGGCCGCATGAGCGAGCTGCAGAACCTTGCGGCCTTTCTCATGGCGCCGGGCCAGTGCGACTGGCTCACCGGCCAGAGCATCATGATGGACGGCGGCAACGCGCTGGCCACGGGCGGCAACTTCTACGAGCTGCGGCAGTGGAGCGACGACGACTGGCAGGCCGCGCGCGAACGCATCGAGGCGCAGAACCAGAAGGACAAGGCGCAGCGCTGACAGGCGTTATCGTTGCGCCTCATTCCTCAGGAAAATCAAGATGCAACTCATCGGCATGCTCGACTCCCCCTACGTGCGCCGCGCGGCCATTTCGCTGCGCCTRCTGGGGCTTGCGTTCGAACACCGGTCGATCTCGGTCTTCAGCACCTTCGAACAGTTCCGGGCGATCAATCCGGTGGTCAAGGCGCCGACGCTGGTGTGCGACGACGGCACGCTGCTGATGGATTCCACGCTGATCATCGACCACGCGGAAACCATCGCGGGCCGCAGCCTCATGCCGGCCGGCGCTGCAGAGCGGCTGCATGCGCTGCGGGTGCTGGGGCTTGCGCTCGCGGCCTGCGAGAAGACGGTGCAGATCGTCTACGAGCGCAAGCTGCGCCCGCCCGAGAAGCAGCATGCGCCGTGGGTCGACCGGGTGCGGGGCCAGCTGGCCGCTGCCTATGCGGGGCTTGAGGCCGAGATTTCCAGGCTGCCGCCGGTGGCCGATGAAGCCGCCCTTGGGCAGGCGGGCCTGACCAGCGCCGTGGCATGGGGCTTCACGCAGATGATGCTTCCCGAACTGGTCGCGCCGGCCGACTGCCCGTCGCTCGCGGCCTTTGCCGCCGCTGCGGAAAGGCTGCCGGCCTTCGTGGCCCTGCCGCCGGTCTGAACGGATCAGTTCGCGATGTCCGCCCCGCGCTCGGCCAGCAGGCCGCGCAGCAGCGAGCGGTGGCAGCGCGACTCGTCCTCGCAGTAGCAGCCCACCGAAAACGCCGCGGTGTGCGACAGGGCGGCCAGCAGGTCGATGCTGCGGCTCGCATCGGCCTCGGCCATCTCGGACTTGTACTTGCGCATGAAGGCGTTCCATTGCGCAGGCGTTTCCGCCTCCTGGCCCAGCTTCATGGTCTCCGCGGAAGGCGCGAGGTTCGGATACCACACGTCATACCAGTCCTGCGATGCAAATTCGGTCTTCGGAACGCCGCGCGGCGGGCGGCGCACGGTGCCGATGCGCAGGCCCTCTCCGGCCGTGCGCGGCGTGCCCAGGCGAACGATGCGGATGCTC
Source organism: Variovorax sp. 01T439_2 (assembly GCF_056398445.1). Lineage (NCBI taxonomy): Bacteria > Pseudomonadati > Pseudomonadota > Betaproteobacteria > Burkholderiales > Comamonadaceae > Variovorax > Variovorax sp. 01T439_2. The sequence goes on along the minus strand of NZ_JBFTPJ010000079.1, from coordinate 7,859 downwards.
ATGCAAGGTCTCCTTTTTGTGCTTCCTTGGCTTCAGGTGCCGACGATAGCGCCATCGCGCCGGCGGATCGCCAGCGTGGCCGAGCGCGGCCGCGCGCTGCCGGACACGGTGCCGTCGGGCCAGGCGCTGTTGGGCGTGGCGCTGCCGTCGTCGCGCGATTCGCCCGGGTGCTGGATGTTGACGAACAGCGTGCGCCGGTCCGGCGTCACCACGCAGCCCGTGACCTCGCTGCCGCTGGGTGCCGTGAGAAAGCGCTTGATGCGGCCCGTGGCCGGATCGGCGCACAGCATCTGGTTGTTGCCGAGCGAGGCATAGGGCGGCTTGCCGATGAGCTGGCCGCTCATGTCGGTCTGGATCCAGAGCAGGCCGCCGCTGTCGAAATGCAGGCCGTCGGGGTTGCCGAAGACGTCGGCATCGTCCGATGGATAGTGCGCGCCGCTGCCCGCCTGCGCGGGATCGCCGGCCAGCGCGAAGTGGTCCCAGCCGAAGCCCGCGCTGCCGGCATCCCCGCCGTCCTCGCGCCAGCGCAGGATGCCGCCGAAGAGATTGCCGGCACGCGGATTGGCCGCATCGGGCGCGGGCTTGCCCGGCTCGCCGCGCTGGCTGTTGTTGGTGAGCGTGACGTACACCTCGCCGGTCTGCGGATGCACCGCGATCCATTCGGGGCGGTCCATCCTGGTGGCGCCCACCGCATCGGCGGCCAGCCTGGCGTGGATCAGCACCTCGGCCTGGTCGGCAAAGCCGCTGTCCGCGTCGAGGCCGTTGCGGCCGTGCACGAGCTCGAGCCACTGGCCGCGGCCGTCGGCATCGAAGCGTGCGGCGTAGAGCGTGCCTTCGTCGAGCAGGCGGCTGTTGGCGGGGGCGCGGGCGCCGTCGCCGGCCATCGAGACCTTGCCGTGGCTCACGAACTTGTAGATGTATTCGAACCTGGCGTCGTCGCCCATGTAGACGACGACGCGCCCATCCTTGGCAAGCGTGCAGGTCGCGCTTTCCTGGCGCTTGCGCCCGAGCGCGGTGCGCTTGACCGGCTTGGCCGCGGGGTCGAAGGGATCGATTTCCACCACCCAGCCGAAGCGGTGGGGCTCGTTCGGATGCCGGCTGATGTCGAAGCGTTCCTCGAAGCGCCAGTACTCCACCCATTGCGAGCCCGGCACCGTGCCGTAGCGGCGCTGCGCGGGCGTGGCGTCCTTCGCTGCTTCCTTCGGGCCGCCGAAGTAGCCGTGGAAGTTTTCCTCGCAGGTCAGGTAGGTGCCCCAGGGCGTGACGCCCATCGCGCAGTTGGCGAAGGTGCCGAGCACTTCGTCGCCGGCCGGATTGGCGGCGGTGCGCATCGGCGCCGCGCCCGCGGCGGGGCCGGCGATGCGCATGGGCGTCTGCCCGTGCACGCGCCGCGCGTAGGGCGAGGGCCGCACCTGGCGCCAGCCGCCCCGCGTGAGCCGGACCTCGATGACCGACACGCCCATCGCATGCAGCGACTTGCGCACCCTCTCGGCGGTCCATTCCTTGCCGCCGCCCGCATGGAGCAGTTGCTCGTCGGTGTACTCGTGGTTCATCACGAGCAGGCCGCGGTCCGGCGACGTGAGCGGAAAGAAGTGCATGCCGTCGTGGTGCATGCCGGCCTGCAGCGCCTGGTCGGCGGCGCTGTTGCTGCCGTCGGTCGCGAAGGCCGGCATCGGCTGCCCGGCGATGCCGGTGGGCGTGCCCCAGGGATAGAGCAGCTGCCATTCGTATTCCGGCGGCACCACCACCGCATCGCGCAGCGACGCCGGCACCGCGGTGAAGCTGAGCACGGGCCGGCCCGGGCCGGCGGGCGCGCTGGCGCCGCGGGAGTGGAACAGCGCCACCACGGCGGCGGCACCCGATTGCAGAAAGATCCGGCGGTCCAGGGGCATGGGTCCTAGGTGTTGGGTAGGCGACAGGCGCCATCATCGCCGAGTACCCGTGCCGGGCGATACTGGCGCAGGAACCGAAGGAGACACTGCCATGGCCGAGCGAATCGAATGGACCCGCCACCCCGACGGCGTGGTGGAACTGCAGCTTGCACGTGCGGACAAGATGAACGCGCTCGATCCCGCGATGTTCGACGCGCTGATCGAAGCGGGCGAAACCCTGCGCGGCGACGCCGCGGTGCGCGCGGTGGTCATCTCGGGCCAGGGCAAGGCTTTTTGCGCGGGCCTGGACATGGCCTCCTTCGAGCGCATGGGGCAGGGCGCCGCCAGCGCGGTGCTGGGCGCGGCTGCGGGCGGCACCGACCTGTCCGCACGCACGCACGGCATTTCGAATGCAGCTCAGTACGTGGCCATGGCCTGGCGCGAGGTGCCGGTGCCCGTGATTGCCGCCGTGCACGGCGTGGCTTTCGGCGGCGGCCTCCAGGTGGCGCTGGGGGCCGACATCCGCATCGTGGCGCCCGACACCAGGCTGTCGGTCATGGAAATCAAGTGGGGCCTGGTGCCCGACATGGGCGGCATGGTGCTGATGCGCGAGCTCGCCCGCAGCGACGTGGTGCGCGAGCTCACCTTCACGGGCCGCATCTTCTCGGGCGAGGAAGCGCTGCAGCTCGGCTTTGCCACGCGGCTGGCGGCCGATCCGCTGGCAGAGGCGCTTCAGATGGCGCACGGCATCGCGGGCAAGAGCCCCGACGCCATCCGGGCCGGCAAGCGCCTGCTCAACGCGGCGCAGTCGCACAGCGCGGCCGAGCTGCTGATCGCCGAATCGGTGGAGCAGCAGGCCTTGATCGGAAGCGCGAACCAGAAGGAGGCCGTGCGGGCCAACATCGAACGGCGGCCGCCGCGGTTTGGCTCGCCGGCCTGAGCCGCCCCAAAGAGGAACCCCCAAAGGCCGGATTCCGGCCTCTTTTTTTGCCTTTTTGGTGCAGAAAGCAGGCAAACCGTCACATCCGGCTGGCGATATGTAAGAATTAAGTATCCTTGTAGGGTGTGCGATCTTCGCCACAAAGCTTCAATTTGTGTGAGGAAGATCACGTCTCGCAAAGGAAAAAGGGCCGGGAAAGGTGGATGTCTTGGTCACATTCCCTAACAATTAATCCTTTTGATTGCGACGGCGCTCTGCATGTCGACCACTTTTTTCTGCAACCTCAGCTTGCCCGTGCTGGTGGGCGAGGATCGCTACAGGTACTTGCCCGTCGTCGCGGTCTTCCGCAGCATCCCGTTCGACCAGGTGGACGAGTGGGTGATGCATCCCGACGGCCAGCCGCGCAGCGACCGCGAATTGGCAGCGGAAGTGCTCGTGGAAATCCGCGAGCCGGCTGGCGGCAGCGTACGCAGTGCGCTGCACTCCTTCGAGGTGGCCGATGTCCTCCAGCTGGACCGTGCGGCCGCCATCGTCGTATCGACCTTCCTTGCAGCCCTGCCGCGCGCCTGACGAGGGCGACAGCCCCGATGCGGGGCTTCTTCAGTGCCTGCCGCGCGCGTCCACCGGCCAGATGGCGACCAGCGTGTCGCCGTCGACCACGTGGTAGGCGTCGTGCAGGTTGACGGTCGGGTCGCAATGCGGCGTGATGAACTCCACCCGGTCGCCGAGCGCGGGCCGCTGCCCGGCGCAAAACAGCTTGCCGTRCTCGTCGCCGAAGAAGGCGTAGCGGCTCGCCGGATCGGCCCCGCGCGCCACCAGCGGCACGCCGCAGTCGGTCGCAAAGCACTTGGTGCCGCCGTCCACGGTGACCCATTCCGCCGCATTGGTGCTCACCACCGCCGTCTGCACGAACAGCGACACCTCGAAGGGTGAAGGCTGCCCCGGGCTGGCCTGCAGCACCTGTGCATATTCCGCATCCATGAACACATAGGAGCCGGCCTGCAGTTCGGTGAAGGCGTCCCGCTGCGCGTCGAGGTCGTGCGTGCCGGTGCCCGCACCCGTGACGATCTCGAAGTGAATGCCGCTGCGCTCGGCCTCCGCAACGATGCGCGCGATGGTTCCGCGCAGGCGGGCCGCGGCGGCGCTGCGCTGCTCGCGGTCGACGATGTGCTGCAGGTTGCCGGCATAGGCCTGCAAGCCGCGCAGCTTCAGGCGCGGCTCGGCCGCGATGCGGCGTGCAAGCTCGAGCACCTGCGCTTCGCTGGCCGCGCCCGTGCGGTTGTAGCCGGCGCCGTAGTCGACCAGCACCTCGAGCGGATGCGGCAGGCCGAGCGTGGCGGCGGCCAGGTCCGCGGCATTGCGCGGGTCGTCCACCACCACCATCATTCCGCCGGGGCCGGCCAGCCTGGCCAGCTTGACCACGCGCGCGATCTTGCTCGGCGTGACGGCCGGGGAGGTGATCAGCACGTCCGGAATGCCGGCCTTGACCATGACCTCGGCCTCGCCCAGCGTGACGCAGCTCACGCCGATGGCGCCCGCGGCCACCTGGCGGCGCGCGATCTCCACCGACTTGTGCGTCTTCACGTGCGGCCGCAGCCCGACGCCGCGCGCCTTGGCAAAGGCGGCCATGCGCTCGATGTTGCGCGTCATGGCGCCAAGATCGAGCAGCAGCGCCGGCGTGTCGAGCGACTGCCGGCCGCCGGCAATTCCGATCAGCGGTTGGTTGACTTGCGAATCAGGAAGCATGGAGAACCTTTGCGGGGGCGCGCATCGGCGCGATGAACGAATGATGGCGAAATGATCGCACCGAAAGGCTTGCGGCGATGCGTCGTCAGTCGTCCTGCGCCGGCAGCCGGTGCGCCGGGCGCCGCAGCGCCAGCCACCAGAAGAACCCCGCGTTGACGGCCCAGCCTCCGGCCAGCAGGAGCAGCGCGGTCTGCGCCACGCCCGGCGCAAGATCGAGCGTCAGCAGGGCGAGCGACCACGGCAAGGCCCCCGTGATCGCCGCCAGCATGGCCGTCTCGCTGTCCGGAAAGGCCGCGCTCGAAACAACGCACACCAAGCCCGCGGCCGTATAGGCGAGCGCGCCGGCGCGCCACCAGGAAGGAAAGATCGGTCGGGTGTCCATGGTGTGCATGGTGCAACGATTGCAGAGGGCCGTGGCATGCCGCGACAGCCGCTCGCGCGAAGCGATGTAAGCCTTCATGCGATGGCGGGCGAGCCGTCGGAGAGAGATCAACCGGCCGGATTGTGCCGGCAGGGAAGCGCGAAGGCGACCGAAGGCAGGTCGGGACGCGGCCCCTCGCCCGATCCGAAGTAGCGCGCGGCAGCGCGTCCCAGGTTGGTGACCTCGTGCACCGTTGCAGAGGGCGGTGCCGCGCCTTGCGATGGCGCGAACGCCACCTTGATGTACCCGGCATCGCGCAGGTCCTTGAGCCGGTCTATTTCAGACGGACTGTGAAACCGCGCCGGCAGCTGCGTCATGAGGATCTGCTTGAAAAGCGTATGCGCCACGTTACGGCTCCCGACCTGAAGGTGATGGGGTAACAAGCGCGCGCATTGTTGCGCGCCGGTCCGGTGCGGAAGATACCCCGGCCGATGCAGCCTATCGATTCCACGTTCGGCATAGGCCTTGGCATACGGGTAGCGCAGGGCCGGCCTTCGAAAGCGGTCTTCTTCCTAGCGCGATCTGGATGGACTGGTGCTCTCCTGGGCCGGTGCCGCGGCGCCGCTGGCAGGAACGTTGCCCGGTCCTTTCGATGGATCGGTGATGCCGTAGAAGAAAAGCACCGCCACCACGATGACCGCAATGACGGCCAGCAGGATCCACATCAGGCGGCGGCCGATGTCGCCTTGCTTGCGCTGCTCTTGTTGGGTTGCCATGAACCCAGCCTGAACCTGCAAGGCGCCGGTGCCATGTCGCTTTGGCGCCTCTTGCTGACGGTGGATTTCCTACGTTGGCCCGCCTCAATTGCTGAGCCACAAAGCAAGCAGCGCGAGCAGGTACACGAGAACCAAGAAGCAATTTCCGGGCAGCTGGCTGCGTTCCATGTGCGTTCTCCAGTGAGGTGGACAACCGGCGCCGCTTGTTTGCATGACTTGGATCAAAGCGTTTCGCCGTGAAGCCACTGTAGGAATTGCGCCGCACGCGTGCATGAGCGGTACGCACCTTTTCCGGGGAGACAAATGTCCTCGCTGCCGCTGCCCACGACGTGACAGGGCTCGGAGACGGCGAGGTGCTGCATTTCCGGGCGCCACGCCCCAACTCAGCCGTGGCAACGCTTTCCGGCCATGCGCGCGTGTTTGTGCACCGCCTTATCCACCGCAACAGTGGAGAACTCTCCCTCTGCCATGGGTGGATCAGAGGGCGTCAGCGAGAAAAGTTGTACACATTTGGTATTACATATGGGTAATAACTAACTCGCGACGCAAGCGGGGAGAACGATCAAGCTGCTTTCCGCCGCGCAGGACTCCGCTGCCTTCCTTTGCTGGGAGGAATCTCAGCGGTTTGTCGTGGTTGCTCGTGGAGCAGAGAAGTGGCCCCGGAGGGGATCGAATATTTGGCTAGAAACCGCGTGGGCGCTCGCTTCTGGCGGTTCTGGTGGCATCGGGTACCTACAAAAATACCGACAAAAACTGAGGCCTGTCGTCATGTCGCACGTTTGCCACGCGCAAGCGCCGGGTCAGGAATTGTGCGAGGGAATAGCGAGTCCTCGTTCCGATTATGTCTGGTTTCTCGGACGGCTCGGCATGGGCCGGGAACAGTCAATAGCGCCATGATAACGCCGATTTGCACGATAACAGTGCAGATGTTATAGTGCGGGACTATAGTTATTTAGGATGAGCCTTGCCAACCCTCGCGACCGCCGTTCTGCGCTACCTCCACGAGGTCCTGGGCATTGAAGCGCCAGCCGTGAAGCCGTGGGCACGTGCCAACGAACTGCCATACTTCCTTCGCGATGCCTTCCAGTTCGGCGAGCTCGAACTGCTGGGGCAGCCCCTTGTCCTGGCGATCGGGCGCGCGCAGGCCAAGCAGTCCCTCAGCGAAGTCCGGACCTGGCTGAACAAGGTCCAGGCCATGGCCGGTCAGCCGGCGGTCTACGTCACCGATGCACTGGCCTCCTACGACCGTCGACGCTTGATCGAGCAAAAAGTCCCGTTCATCGTGCCGGGCAACCAACTCTATCTGCCGGACCTGGGCCTGGACCTGCGCGAGTATTTTCGGCAGCGCGCGCCGGCCACGGAAGCGCTGAGCCCTTCCGCGCAAGCCATGCTGATCACTGCCTTGCTGCGCCAGCCGTGGCAATCCGATTGGCAGCCCTCCGAGATCGCAGTCGCCTTGGGCTACACGCCCATGACACAGTCACGCGCGGTCAAGGAACTGACTGCGGCCGGGCTGGCGACGGCATACACGGTCGGCCGCTCGCGCTGGCTGCGAATGGAACTCCCGCCGGAGCAGGTCTGGGAGCGTGCGAAGCCCGCACTGCGGACGCCGGTCAGGCGTACGGTCTGGGTGGCCGCCCATGGCACCGTTGCACGCCGGCCCGGCCGCCTCGCGGGTCTGAGCGCGCTCGCGCGCTATTCCATGCTGACCGAGCCGAAATGGCCGGTGTTTGCGTTGACCGCCGCCGACTGGAAGGCTGCGACGGATGCCGGCGTTCGCGAGTTGCCTGAGCCCGAAGCGGGCGCCCAGGAATGGCAGCTGTGGAGCTACAGCCCGGCATTGGTGCCAGACGCCCACACGGTGGACCCGCTCTCGCTGACGCTCAGCCTGCAGGAGAACGCCGACGACCGAATCCAGCTCGCACTGGATGAACTGAAAGGACAACTTCCATGGTGAGAGGCTTGGATATTTTCCGGAAGCGCTTTGCGGCATACGTCGACCAGTACGTCCTGATTGGCGGCACGGCCGCGACCTTGACGATGGAGGAGGCCGGGCTGGAATTCCGCGCCACCAAGGATCTGGACATCGTCCTGCATGTGGAGGCGCTGACCCCGGCATTTGGTGAGGCCTTCTGGACATTCGTCGAGGACGGTGGCTATGAAAT
>NZ_JBFTPJ010000078.1:0-15434 GCF_056398445.1 Variovorax sp. 01T439_2 | reverse complement strand
GCTTCGCGATCCGTGAGGATGGAGGTGCCCATGTCTGCGGGAGATGCCTGGAATTTGTCGAGAATCTCCTGCGGCACCCCCTCGTCGAGTTCTGCACCCTCGGCGCGCGCCACGGCCAGGCATTCCCGCAGATAGGCAAGGGCGAGCGCGGCGATATCGGGCCGCCCGAACATGCCCGAGCGGCGTTGCGTCAGCACCATGAATCCGGCCACCGCGTTCTGCAGCAGTTTGCGCCAGGCCAGCGCGTGGAAGTTCGCGGCCAGCTCGACCCGGCAGCGTGTGCCTTGCAGCGCCTCGGCCACCACGCGGGCATGCGACGTGTCTGGCAGGCTCAGGCGCATGTCTGCGCGCAGGCGCACCGAGCCGTCGGCCTGGGCCTGCACAGGAAACCACACGACCGCGGGAACGACCTGCGCGGCCGGGGCATGCAGGGCGATCCGCTCCAACTGCTCGACGCCGTTCTGCAAAACGCACACGACAGTCTTGGGGCCACCCAAAGCGGCGAGCCAGTCTGCCGCCGCCTCGATCTGTGTCGCCTTGACCGCCAGAAACACGAGCTCAACCGTCCCACCGATTTGTATGGGATCCACCCGGACCGGACCGGGCACGGTGATGAGGCGATCGCCATCCTGAAGCGTCAGGCGATCCCGGGGTGTGCGGCCGCACAGCAACGGTGTGCGACCGRCTTCGTGCAGTGCCGCCGCGATCGCGGTACCGATGGCACCTGGACCCACGACCGCGATGGATGCAGCCCTTGTTGTATTCATGAACACAGACTCCTTCGAGCGTCCCTTCAGCGTTCCGTACGCGCCATGCTTGCGCTCGTCTCCGGTGCAATGTAATCTATTACCTAATATGAAGAGAGATGGTAATAGAATTTCAGGTAATGCGCGCTTGTTGCAATGGATCGGAAGCATCCAGGCCCGAACTGGCGATCTCGCTGCCAGCGAGGCAAAGGTCGTCGAACTGTTGCTCGCCGATCCCTTGTTCGTTGGCGCGAGCACGACCGCGCAGGTGGCTGCCCGCGCCGGCGTTTCGCCGCCAAGCGTGATTCGTGCCGCGCGTGCGATCGGGTTCAGCGGTTTCACCGAACTGAAGATCGAGATCGCGCGTGCCCGCGGTACCACCGGGTTCTTTGCGCCGCCTGGCGTGCTCACCGCGGGTGCGACGACTGCAGCGGTGCTCGAAGCCTCGATCCGCGCAGGCACTGACGCACTGACCGCGCTCGGAGGAGCCCTGGAGCTGTCGGCGCTCGAGCGGGCAGTCAGCACCATCGAGCAGGCGCGCCAGGTGATCGCATTCGGAGCCGGCCCCTCGGCGACGGTCGCCGCAGATGCGGTCTTCCGACTGCGCGCGGTCGGCGTGACGACCATCGGCATTGCGGACCATCTATCGGCAATGATCGCGACGCGGCTCCTGGGCCCCGGTGACGCCGTCATCGCCATCAGTTCGACCGGACGCACCTCGACGACGCTCGCCATCGCCGATGCGGCATCTTCTGCCGGAGCCTCGCTCATCGCCATCACCAACCAGTACGGCGCACCGCTGGCGACACTCGCGAACATCGCGCTTGTCGTTGGCGGTGCACCACTGACGGCCCAGATGGCCGCGGCCGGGAGTCGGCTGGCGCAGCTCGTGGTGATCGACGCACTGGTCGCGGCYGTCGCGCTGCGCGACCCGCAGCGCAGTCGTCGCGCCGAACGGGCGGGCATCGACCTGCCCGATATCGCCTGATGCCGCCTGGCACCGTCGCGATGGTCCTCGCCGCGGCGGTAGCTCATGCGGTGTGGAACCTGGCCTCGAAGTACAAGCGCGGTGATGCCGTCCTGTTCGTCTGCGCCTACACCTACGCTTCGGCGCTGCTGTGTGTCCCGATCAGCCTCGCCTTCATGGCGGATGGGCAGCAGGTGCTCGGCTGGCAGCTTGCGGCGGGCGCCGCTGTCTCGGCCGTGTTGCACACCGCTTATTCTCTGACCTTGCAGGCCGGCTACGAACGCGCTGAACTGGGGGTGGTTTATCCGGTCGCCCGCGGCACCGGGCCGATACTGGCGATGCTGTTCGCGATCCTGCTCCTGGACGAACAGCTCACCGCTGCCGCGATGTCCGGCGCTTCGCTTGTCGTGGCGGGCATTCTCGTCGTCACCGGCAACCCGTTCAGAAGCGCAAGCCGCCGGCCGCTTCAGGGCTTGCTCTGGGGCGCTGCGACGGGGGCGACCATCGCCGCCTACACGGTCTGGGACGGCTATTCGGTCGTCGCGCTGCACCTGGCGCCTGTGAGCTACTACGCCGCCACGCTGCTGCTGCAGAGCCTGATCCTGACCCCCAGTTTGCTGCGTCGGCGCCATCGCATTCGAGCGGCCATCCGTGCCGACGCCGTGCCGATCCTCATCGTGGCTGTGTTCTCCCCGCTCGCCTACATCCTCGTTCTCACCGCCATGCTGAAGGCGCCGGTGGCGCTTGTCGCGCCCCTGCGCGAGTCGTCCATCGTCATCGGCTCACTCGTCGCGTGCAGACTGTTTGGCGAGGGACATCTCGCGCGCCGCATTGCCGGCGCGGTGATCGTGCTGGCGGGGATCGCGGCGATCAGTCTTTGATGCCTTCTTCGATACCCCTTGCTACCGGACAGAGCGGATCCAATCTCTGAAGAGCTTCACGGGAGCCTCTGCCGCTTTCAGCGGATCGCAGACCAGGTAATACCCGGACTCCGTTCTGGCAACGTGATCCACGGCGATGACGAGCCGCCCGCTGCGTAGGTCATCGTCCACGTAGGCGCGCTGGGCGATGGCAATCCCCAATCCATCGGCCGCCGCCTGGTAGCACAGCGCAGCATTCGCCAAGGTGATTCCATGCAGACGCGGGGAGTCTACAAGTTCGGCCGAACTGAACCAGAGCGACCAGGCTTCCGGCCGCATCATCGAGTGCAGCAGGTTGGCTTGCAGCAGGTCTTGAGGTGTCTTCAAATGCCTGGCCAGGTGGGGTGCGCAGACAGGAAGAAATTCGTCGTCGAAGAGGTGGTCCAGCTCGACATCGGCCCACTCTCCCATGCCATGCCGGATCGCGCAGTCTGCGCCCTCGAGCCGGATGTCGTCGGCCATTGCAATGGTCGAAATCTCCAGGTCAATGTCGGGATGTTGCGCGTAGAAGCCCCGCAGGCGAGGCACCAACCATCGGATGGCAAGGCTCGGCGTCACTTTCAGGCGCAGCCGCTTGTCCAGCTGGACATCGACCACGTCATTGAGCGCATCGTTCAGGCGATCGAAAGCATCCGAAACGCGGTGGGCCAGTCGTTTGCCCACCGCGGTGAGCTCGATCTCGCGGCCGGATTTCTGAAACAGCTGCGCTCCGAGCCCGACCTCCAGCTGCTTGACTTGCTGGCTGACTGCACCGGGCGTCACATGAAGCACCTGGGCGGCGCGTGTGATCCCTTTGGCGCGGCACACTGCATCGAACACGCGCAGCGGGCCCAGGAGCGCACGGAGACTGTGCATCGTGACCAGTGAAGGCGTAGCGAACTCAGCGCTCGCTCGAACCCGCCGCTGCGACCGTGCCGCTCGCGTGCTTGGCGGCCGGACGTTCCATGAGGCAGAGCATTGCGGCCGCAAGCAGCAATCCCGCTGCCAGACAGAGCCACGAGACATAGCTGCCGGAAATGTCAAAGAGCCGTCCCGCGAGGAATGGCCCGATGCCGGCGCCAATGGCCACCGTGGCATAGACACCCCCGAAGAGGGTGCTGTAGAGGTTCAGCGGGAATTTCCGGCTCACCAGGTAGGCTGCGAGATCGAACTCCGCGCCGACCGCGAAGCCAGTCATGAGCAACCCGGGAAGCACCAGAGCCGGTTGGCCCGTTGCCAGCAGCAGCATGCCGGTGGCAGACAGCATGAAGAGCGTCGCCGACAAGCGCGCGGCATCGAACATGTCCAACAGAAAGCCGGTGACGATTCGTCCGACGATGACCGCCACGCCAAGGATGCTGGCGAGACCGGCGGCACGGTTCGGGGAAAGCCCCAGGTCAGTGAGCATCGGAACGACGTGGACGATGGTGCCGAAGATGCCGACCGAGCACAACAGGAAGACAGCGGCAATGCGGAAAAAGCGCGGATCGACCAGCGCCTTCAGGTTACTTCCAGCTGGGGCACGGCGGCCCTTCTCTGCAGGGGCCGCATCCGCGCCCCGCAGGAAGTAGGCAATCAATGGCAAGAGTACAAGGACGACGGCCGCAAGGCCCAGGTAGGTGGCTCGCCATCCGAAATGGGCGATGGCCGGCGTGACGATCAACGGTATCAGGATGGCCCCAACGCCCGTTCCGGTGATGGCGATGCCCAGGGCCAGTCCGCGTTGGCGAGAGAACTTGCCCACGAGGATCTTCGTGAAGGACAAGGGCGAGGTCGCGCCACCGAGCAGTGTCAAGACCGTGACCAGCGCCAGAAAACTGGCCAGCCCCTGCGTCCATACGCCCAGAAGCAGGAACGAGGTCGACAGGCCCACCAGGGAGAGCAGGGTGACGCGTCGCGCGCCGTACCGGTCGATCACCTGCCCGATGAACGGCGCCGCGCATCCGAGCAGCACGCTGCTGATCAGCGAGCCCAGGGACGCGGTGCCTCTGGTCCACCCGAACTCGGCGGCGAGCGGCTTCGTACCGCGGCTGACCCGGCGTAGGCGGTCAGGCCCCGTTCCAGCACGATCACGTTGTTGGAAAACTCGAGAACGACATCCACGTGTTGCTCCACGATGATGCAGCCTACTCCGAGCTGATCACTCATTCGGACGATGGCATCCATCAACTCCTCGCGCACCATTGGCGCCAGGCCTTCCAGCGGTTCGTCGAGCAGCAGGATGCGCGGCTGTCCGACGAGTGCGCGTGCCACGGACAGCATTTGCTGCTCGCCGCCCGACAGCTGTGTGCCTCCGTTGCGTCGGCGCTCCTTGAGCCGTGGAAACAGCGCATAGATCGGTGGCAGGGCAACGCTCGCCGAGCGTCCCTGCAAGCCCGACAGCAGGTTCTCCTCCACTGTCAGTGAGGGGAAGATGTCGCGGCTCTGCGGTACGTAGCCGAGGCCGGCGCGCGAGCGTGCGTAGGTGCTCGCGTTGCTGATGTCGTCGCCGCCGAAGTGAATGCGCCCCTTCATCAGGTCGGCCAGGCCCATGGCCGTCGCGAGCGTCGTGGTCTTGCCGGCGCCGTTGCGTCCGATCAGACCAAGGCGCTCGCCTTCGCGTACGCTGAAGCTGAGATGCTCGAGGACGGGCAGGCCGCCATAGCCTGCGGTGACGTCGTCGAACCGGAGTTCAATGGTGGGCTTGGGCATGTCCGTCTCGTCCGAAGTAGATTTGCTTGACCTGCTCGTTGGCAGCGACTTCCTGCGGCGTCCCCTCGACCATCACCGCACCGGCGACCAGGACGATGATGTGCGAGGCGAACCGGAACACCAAGTCCATGTCGTGCTCGATCAGCAGGACGGATAGATCCTTCGGCAAGCTTCCGATGGCTTCCATGATGCGGCCGCCCTCACCCTGCGGCACGCCTGCGCCCGGCTCATCGAGGAGCAGCACCTGCGGCCTCATCGCAAGCGCCAGGGCGATCTCCGCAAGCCGCTGCTCGCCCAGTGCCAGTTGTCCCACCACCCGGTTCGCATAGGGGTGCAGTCCCAGCATGCCGAGTGTCTCGTCGACATCTTTTTGCACGCGTGCGGAACGCACTGGCGAGGGCCACCACTGCATGGAAGCCCGGTGCCGCTGCAACACGGCGACCCTGACGTTGTCCGCCACGGTGAGTTCCTTGAAGAGGCGGCTGATCTGGAACGTGCGAACGATGCCGTTGCGCACGCGTGCGTACTGCGGCAGCTGGACGATCGAGCGGCCGTCCAGCTGGATGTCACCCGACTGCGGGCGCATCGCCCCGCTCAGCAGGTTGACCAAAGTCGTCTTGCCAGCGCCATTCGGACCGATCAATGCAGTGCGGGCTCCTGGGGGGAGGGACAGCGTGACGTTCTGCGTGACTGCCAGGCCGCCAAAGGAGTGACACAGGCCGTGGGTTTGGAGTCGGTGGGTCATCGAGCCACCCCACTGCGGCCAGGCCGCTTGGTGTACGCCACAGTGCGGTCCACAAGTCCGATCAAGCCTCCGGGCAGGACGATGAGTACGACGATCAGCATCGACCCAATGAAGAACAACCAGTGATAGGGGTTCAAGGTCGATGCGATGTGATGGATGGTCATGTACGCGACAGTGCCGAGCACGGCGCCCGACAGACGGCGCGTTCCACCCAGAACGATCATGACCACGACACCGGCCGATGTCGTGAAATCCAGCATGAAGAGGTTGGCGACTTTGCTGGTCTGTGCCGTCAATGCGCCAGCCAGCCCGGCCACGCTGCCGCCGACCGTGTAGACGGCCAGCAAGTGCAAATAGACGCGCCCTCCGAGCGCCTGAACGCGTCCGGGATCCTGGCGGATCGCCCGGGCCGTGAGACCGAACGGCGACTCCACAAGGTTCCTCAGCAGGAAGTACACAAGCACAAGTGCGCCCAGAGCATAGAAGTAGCCCGTGTAACTCAGGAAGTTGAATTCCCAGATGCCGAGCAAGGGACCGATGTTGAAGCCGGCAAGTCCATCGTCGCCGCCCGTGAGCCACCTCGCCCAATTGGCCAGTTCAAGCAGCAGCTGGGCGACCGCGATGGTCAGCATGACCAGCGTCAGTTTGGTCGACCGCAGCATGACGGCGCCGCTCAGCAGCGCGATCACGCCGCCGCCCAGCCCGCCCAGCAGCAAGCCCACAATCGGATCTGCCGTCAGATACAGCGCCGTCCAGCCCGCGACGTAGGCGCCGCTGCCGTACAACGCGGCCTGGCCCAAGGTCGCAATGCCTGCCTGCCCCAGCACGAGACTCAGTGACAGCGCGAAGATGGACATGGTCGCCATGTTGGTGAGCAAACCGAGGTCCTGCGGGAACAGCACGAAAGCCAGCAATCCCACCAGCATCAGCACGAGCTCTCCGCGCAGCTGCATCCACGGGCGGACGCGAGACGGTGCGGTCACCGTCATGGGCGCACTGACCGCGTTCATGCGTGTCTCCCGAACAACCCTTGCGGTCGAACCAGCAGGACGATGATCATCGTCAGGAAAAACGCAGCCGATGCGAGCTGCGGAACCATGTATTTCATCGAAGTCTCCACAATGCCCAGCAGCAACGCTGCAAAGAATGAGCCAAACAGATTTCCGTTGCCTCCCACGGCGACGACGGCCAGGAGGATCACCAAGTATTTGGAGGCGTAGGTCGGCTCCATGGGCAGCAATTCCGCGCCAGCGATGCCCCCCAGAGCCGCGAGCGCTGCACCCATCACAAAAGTGGCGGCATAGATCTTCGTGGTATCGATGCCGATGGCCCGGGCGATGGGCGCGTTGTCGACTGCAGCGCGTACCCGGATGCCAAAGGAAGATTTGTCCACCGCCAGCCAGAGAACGCAGACGACAACGAGCCCACACGCCATAACGATGAGCCGATGCCGAGGGATGGACCGAAAGCCCAGATCGACCGTGCCGTTGAACAGCTCCGGCAGCGCCACCGATGTCACAGTGGATCCGAACAGCAGATTCACCGCGGCTGTTGCCACGAACATCAGCCCGATCGTCATCAGCATCTGATCGAGGTCGTCACGTCGATAGAAGCGCCGAAGCAGGATGCGCTCGAACAGCAGCGCAACCAGCCCGACCAGGACGATGGCCAGCACGAAGCCCAGCCAGATCGGCACGCCCAGGCGTTGCGGGATCGTGGCTGCGAAGAAGCCACCGAGCATCGCGAAGGCGCCATGGGCCAGATTCACCACCCGCATCAGGCCCATCGTCATCGACAGGCCCACTGTGATCATGAACAGGATCATCGCGTACGCGACCCCGTCGATCAGAATGCTGCTAAGAAGCGCGAGAGACATGCTGCAGACTCTGGGTTACTTGGAAGCGTTCTGCGTGCGGCCGTAATCGGGCTGCATCTCGAACGTCCGGAATTCCCGATTGACGTAGCGTCCGGACGGGTCCTTTTCGACCACGCGCATGTAGACGTTCTGCACGAACTCGCGCGAAGCCGGGTCGATCTTCACGGGGCCTCGCGGACTTTCCCAGGAATGACCCTTGGCGCTGGCAAGCGCCTTGGCGCCGTCCCGCTTCCCATCGGTTGCCTTGACCATGTGATAGATCACATGCAGACCGTCATACGCGTTCGCAAGCTGGACGGTCGGAATGGCCTTCGGGGCAACCTCGCCGAGGGCCTTGATGACAGCGTTGTTCAGCGCAGAGTTGTGCGTTGCCGAATAGAACATGCCCGTCTCGATGCCCAGAAGATCCGGGCCGATCGCGCGCAGCTGGTCCTCATCGGTTTCGGCAGTGCCGAGAAAGCGCACGCCGGCGGCCCTCAACCCAGCCTCGTTGTATGCCTTGACCATCGCGTAGGTCGCAGGACCGCCTGGGGCGAAGACGTAGAGGGCGTCGGGCTTGAGCGCCTTCACGCGCTGCATCAGGGGACCAAAGTCGGTTGTCTTCAACGGCGCACGGATGGCCTCGAGCAGCTTGCCTCCGCCGCTGACGAACGCCGTGGTGAAAGACTTCTCGGCGTCCAGTCCGGGACCAAAGTCGCTGACCAGCGTGACGGCATTCCTGACATTCTTCTCCAGCGCGTACTTGGCCACAGGCACCGCCATCTGCGGCAAGGTGTATGACGTGCGCAGCAGGAAGTCCGACTTGTCCAGAAGCGAGGACGTCGACGCGTTGAAGATCACGACCGGTACCTTGGCTTCCTGGGCCAGCGCAGCGACGGCCAGGGTGTCAGGGGTGAAATAGAGGCCGGCGATGTACTGGGCGCCTTCCTTGACAATCAGTTCCTGTGCCAGGGCCTTGGCTTGCGCGGGATTGATCTCCGGAAGGTCGCGATAGATGACCTCGATCGTGTGCCCGCCCGCGGTCGTGCCATTGAGCTTCTGGTATGCCTTGGTCGCACCCTCCCAGGTTTGCCCCACGGCTGAAAACGGTCCGGACATCGGCGCGATGACGCCAACCTTGATGGCGTCGGCGCGGGCCTGAAAGGCGATCGTCGCGAGTGAGACCGCCAAGGCGGCAACGAATTTGATGGTCATTCTTTTCTCCAAATAGTGGGGCGTGCCTGGCGCGGTGAGCGCCAGGGGTTCGAACGAGGTGACGGACCTTCGAACGGATGTCAGACCGAGGCGCCGTTTTCTGCCCTGGTGGTCGCCTCAAGGGCGACATCACGGGCCATCAAGGTCGCGTACTTCTGATTCATGTCGAACAGGTTGGCCTCGTGGGCCTGCAGCGACCGGTCCCCCACGCAGTCGGTCACGACGAGGGGGCGGAACCCGTGGCACATGGCGTCGACCACACTGGCGCGGACACAGCCGCTGGTCGTGCACCCGGCAATCAGGAGGGTCCGTATGCCGCGCAGGGACAACCAGGCGGCCAGCGAAGTTCCGAAGAAGGCCGAGGGACTTGTCTTGCGCAGCACCAACTCCCCGGCCACCGGCTGCAGTTGCGGAACGATCTGGCTTTCGGGCGCATCCTCGCGCAGGGCAAGGATGGGGGGCACCTTGAGCGCGAAGATGTTGGCGTCGGCGCCATCGTCCTGATACACGACCCGCGTGTGCACGATCGGCCATTGGCGCTGGCGGGCTTGGGCGAGAAGCCCGCGCGTGCATTCGATGGCGGGGCCGATGTTGCCGCCGCCGAACGTGAGCGGATCGGCGAAACCATTGATGAAGTCGATGATCAACAGTCCGTAGGGCGCCATGGGCGCCACGGCATTGCCGAACCCTTGCTTCTGGTAGATGTCTTGATCGACGCTCATTGGAAAGCCCCGTCGATCACCTTGCCGTCGCGAACCACGACGATGCCATCCAGCGCCACCGTGCAATTGCGCAGCGGAATGTCGAGGTGACAAGGCGTGGTGCGAGAGCCGCCGGCCTCGTTGTTCGGGCCCAGGGAGAACAAGAAGTTGCCTTCGAACGAGCGCGCATCCTGGCCGGTCGTCGCTTCGCGGTCCATCAGCGACAGCGTGTGCCAGTAGCACCGTGACTGCATCCCCCAGCCGATGTGCGCGATGGCGTAGGCCTCGGGGTCCTTGTAGGCTTCCATGAATTCGCGCAGCAGGGCGGCATCGACGTCGCCTTCGATGCTGCGCACGAAACCGCCGCTCAGATTCATCGTGATCTTGTCCGAGACGTAGTTCTTCTGCGGCAGCAGGATGTCACCGCGATCGATCACGATGGTGCCGTCGCTGCCGCCTTCGTTGGCGAAAGTGAAGAGAAAGCCGCTCGGCCAGTGGTCCCAGCGACCGGGTTCCTCGCAGAAGCCGTACTCGGTGATGACCGGAAATTCGCCGAGCTGGAACGTCACGTCCGTGCCGGCCGGCGAGGTCACGTGCATCGTCTTGGCCTTCTTGAGCAGCTTCGACGCGTCCAGCACGCGCTTGCGATCGGCTTCGGTCGGCACCGCCCGCACCAGGACCTCCGGTGGCTCCACGGCGAGCAGGATCTTCGTTCCAGACTCCAGGATCTCCATCTGCTCGGGCGAGAACAGCAGCAGCATCAAGTCCAGGACGAGGTCACTGTTCTTCATCGCCGCCAGCGCGGCCGGGTTGTTGGTCAGGGGCGTTGCGCCCAGGTAGCTCATCAGGTCGCGGCTGGTAGCCTTTTCTGCGTTGATGGGTTGCAGCTCGATCCTGGTCACGATCGCGCCTGCGGCCTGCGCAGCGATCGTCGCTGTCTGGAGCGTCTGGGGATGCGTGTGGGGGCCGCACAGAATGGAGACCGTCTGTCCGCGCTCGACTTTGCTGAGCTTCAGGACCTCGTCCCAGGCCTTGATCATCTGATAGTCGCTGACTGCCATTTTTCGTCCTTTGGAGTGAAGTGTCAGAACTGCAGCAGCGCCAGGTCTTCTGGGCTGCCTAGCTTGAAGAGCCGGCGCGCATTGCCATGGCACACCTGTGCCCGGGTCTTGTCGTCCAGGGGGGCGTCTTCGATGAAGGTGCAGGCCTCGGCGGTGGACTCGTAGGGGTAGTCCACCGAAAAGAGCACGGCCTGTTCCCCAAGCTCGCCAATGGCGCCCAGGAGGGCCGGTGCGGAGCACACGCCGGACGTGGTGATCAGGATGTTGCTGCCGATGTACTCGCTGGGCTTGCGCGTCAACTTGATGCCGGATGGATACGCCGCGAAGCGGCTGTCGATGCGCCAGCGCTGGTACGGCAGGGCCTCCCCCATGTGGCCCAACACCAGTGTCAGGCGCGGGAATCGGTCGAACACCCCGCCGAACAGAAGGCGCAACGCATGGCCCGCCGTCTCCACGCCCCATCCCCATGCAGCGCCCTGGAGCACCGGCATGCCTTCGAGCAGGGCCGGCGCCTGGCTGAACGCGTTGGGATGCAGATAGATGGGAACGCCGAGCGCCTGTGCGCGCTCCCAGAACACATCGAACGCGCCACCTTCGTAGTAGCGACCCAGGGTATGGCCGTTGATCATCGCGCCTTTGAAGCCGTGTTCGACGACGGTGCGCTCCAGCTCCTTGGCTGCGGCGCTCGGGTCCTGCATGGCCACGTGGGCGAAGGCGCCGAAGCGTTGCGGATGGCGCGACACGCGCTCGGCAAGGAATTCGTTGTTCTCGCGTGCTCGGCGCACGGCGGTGTCGCGATCCGCCTCAGCCTGTACACCGGGCATCGTTTGCGACAGCACGACGTACTCGATGTTCCCTGCGTCCATCTCTGCAAGGCGCTGATCGTCGAAGTCGGTCAGCCTGGCGTCGAGCTTGGCGACGAATTCGGCGGGCAGCGCTCGCGTGTAAGGGGCGGAGTACGCGTCGAAGCCGGGGGCGGAGAAGTGCTCCTCCAGCGCGATTTTTGGGGTTTGATTCATGGTCTTCCTAGGTGGCCTCAGACGGGGTACGCCAAGGCGGTGTCGAGAATTTCCGTGTCGTGGATCACTTCACGGCTGGCAAGCAGCAGCCGTTCGCCGTCGCGCACGAAGCGGTCGTGATAGACCCCGGCCAGGTGCACCGTCGATGGGCCCTCCACCAGGGTCTGCATCAGGATGAAGGGCGTCTGGGAACTGATCGTGTTTCCCGCCTCTTGCAGTACGCGCGCAATCCCCAGCACATGCAGCATGTGCCTCGGCGCGAACATCTGCGAGTGCGCGACGGCGAGGGCGCGGTCGATGATCATGTCCAGACCCTCGCAGTAGATGAGTCCCACGGGCATGTTCAAGAGCGCGTTCTGGCGCGAGGTCACGCGGTACGTCGCTTCCTGGCTGAAGAAGTCCGGCCAGCGTTCGACGTCGTTCGCATCCAGGACCGCGCAGTACTCGACGTGAAACGACTCGATCTCGGCGCGCAGCTCGGCCGCGCGTCGCGGCGAGAGGGTGGTCCTGGCGTAGGCGAGGCGATCCTTCATGCTGCTTTCTCCGCGACACGGATGTCCATCACGTCCCGGTAGTACTGGTAGAGGGAGCGGATGCAGGACTCGGAGATGAGATTGCGTGCCGTGCCCTGGTGGCCGGCATCGAGCTTGACGACGTTGTTGTCCGTGGAAGAGTTGCGCAGGCCTTCCTGCACGAACTTCAATGCCTCGTTGTCCTCGAGGCCCAGGAAGCCGGCTGGGCCCATCAGGTTGCCCTGACGCAGGCGGTGCCGTGTCATCTCCGGCGTGTCGTCCTCGTACCCGAACATCGTCCACTGCATCACCATGCTGTTCGGACCGTTCGGGATGATCTGGCGCACACCCATCGTGTTCATCTGGCGCTGAACGATGAGGTTCGGCCACATGGTCATCATGTTGGCGGACCAGGGCGACTTGAACTCCCGTACATAGTCCAGGAACCGTTCGTCGCGCAACCGGAGGTTGTCGCTGAAGGATCGCATCTGCGCCTTGTCGTCGTCGGCGACAGTGGCATAGATCTCGTCTGGCTTGGCCGACGCCATGAAGCCATGGCGACCATGTGCCTTGTCTGCAAACACGATCGACTTGATGCCGGGAACCAGCAGGCCAAACACCACGAGAAACGAATGGAGTAGCGTTGCGTGGTACGGATCCTTGAGGTTCTCGTGGTACATCTTCCAGTTGCAGGGAAGCTCGTTGCGGCAATAGCCCAGGATCTTGAGTTTCTTGCCCGAGAAGGGAACGTCGAACTCCTCGACGATCTCCTGGGTCATGTACTCTTCCAGAGGAGGGGTCTTGTCGGAGTAGGTGGCGAAGATCACGCCGTTGCGTGTGGCCACGCGCAATTGGCGGGTGCCGTGGTCGGCGTTCTTGAAGTCCGACGGCATGCCACCGACCTTGTTGATGCCGCGCTTGAACGGAACGCCCTGCAGGTTGCCCTTAAGGTCGTACGACCACTGGTGGTAGGGACAGACGAACTCCTTCGTATTTCCCTGGCTGGCGCGACAGAACTCCGCGCCGCGATGGGCACAGCGGTTCTCAAAGACGGAGATCGTGTGGTCCTCCGCACGCACGATCACGACAGCCGTGGCGCCGACATAACCGCGCTTGTAGTCGCCCGGGTTGGGAATCTCCGCTTCCAGGGCGACAAAATTCCAGGTGTCGCCGCGAAAGATGCGCTCGATCTCCTGGTCATAGATCGCCTGGCTGGTGTAGACCCAGTCCGGGATGTTGTTCATGGCGTCCGCTGGCCAGACGCAATGTTCCAAGGGCGGGTTCTTTCGGGCATTCGTGATGCCGATGACCGCCTGCGATTGATACATGAAAGCTCCTTAGCTTTGAGAGRGGTGGTTTAAGCGGTGGTCGCGACGTCGGCCTGCATCTGCTTGGCCCATGTGCGCAGATTGGTGGCGTCCAGTTGAAAGTCCTCCAGCTGCACGGGCCGCCCACGTTCGAAGAGAGGGCGAACGGCTCGCAGATCGGCGCCCGCATTGATGGCGACGCCGTGCAAGGGGACGGAACCCCGATGGCCGATCCACAGCGCCTTGTCATCGGCCGGGTCGCCGCGGCGCACATATTCGAGATCGCTGGCCGGCAGGCCCAGCATCTGGATGTTGTGTTTCCCCTGGTCGGTCCAGAACCACGGCACCGCGGGTGCAGGAAGAGGCAGGCCCAGCATGGCGGCAGCGGCAGTGCKCCCCTGCTCGTTCGCGTTCTGCCAGGATTCGAGGCGCGTTGGTGCCGCCTGGCCGGGGCGGCGCTGGCTGGTGCAGTCGCCACATGCAAACACGTGTGCGTCGCTGGTGCGGCAGGACGTGTCGACCAGAATGCCGCCGCCTGCCGCGATCTGCAGCCCCGCATCGCGCGCCAGCGCGTCGTTGGGCAACAGGCCGATGGCGACGACCACCTCATCCACTTCCAGATCGCCGGTGCTGGTGCTCAGGCGCGACCGACCGGCCGGCAGTGAATGGACGCCGCTGCAGGAAGCACCGAGCAGGAGCGTTGCGCCCGCTGCGCGCGTTCGCGATTCCAGCCATGCCGACGCCTGCGGCGGCACAAAGCGATCGAGCAGGGCTGTGGCGCGTTCGAGCACTGTCACCGAAGCGCCTGCGGACAGTGCCGAGTGGGCGATTTCGAGGCCGAGGAAACCTCCGCCAAGAATTGCGACTTGCGGCGTTCCTTGAAGGGCTGCTCGCAGCCTGCGCGCGTCATCCAGGGTCCGGATGTAATGCACACCCGGGCGGGCAGCCGGAACGGACGCGAGCGTGACCGCTTCGCCGCCGGTAGCGAGCAGGCAGAGCTCGTACCCGAGCACCTGCCCGTCCGCCAGGCGGACGTGCTGCTGCGCAAGATCCAGCGCAACCGCATCGCTGCCGCTGAGCAGGTCGATCTTGCTGCGCGCCCAGGATTCGTCCGTGAGGACGTCCAGCCGGGGGGCGTCGGCAGCGACCAGGACGGCCTTGGACAAAGGCGGGCGCTCATACGGTCTGTGGCCCTCGCGCCCCAGCATCGTGATGCGTCCGCTGTAGCCATGCTCGCGCAGGGCGTGTGCCGCGACAGCCGCCGACTGGCCCGCACCGACGATGACGATGCCGCGTGAGGTCATTTGCCGGCAGGCGACAACACGTAGATGTGATCGCCCTCCCGCTTCACGGCATGGGTGCGCAGGTCCACGGTGACCGGCGCACACATCGCTTTGCCCGTACGAATGTCGAAGCGGCCCTGATGCAGGGGGCATTCGACACAACCGTCTTCCACGTAACCCTCCGACAGCAGAGCGGTGGCATGGGTGCACATGCTGTCTGTGGCGAAAAACTCGTCGTCGATCCGGTACAGCGCAACCCCGTAGCCAGCGACGTCGACCGTCTTCGCTTCATCGTTGCTCAGTTCTTGCGCCGAGGCGACCTTGATCCAATCCATGGCTCCATCCAGTCGTTTAAAGATCTGAAATAAATACTCAGTGAACTGTCATATTAGTTGGATCGGTTTGTCTTTTCAAGTGCGGGTTTGTACTTGTT
>NZ_JBFTPJ010000077.1:0-10812 GCF_056398445.1 Variovorax sp. 01T439_2 | reverse complement strand
GGGTGCGTTCGGGCGGCACCTCGAGTTCTTCCATGAGTTCCAGCAGCATGCGCGGATGCGGCTTGCCGAAGGTCTCGTCGGCGGTGCGCGAGGCGTCGAAGCGGTCGCGCAGCGCGACCGACTTCAGCGCCTCGTTCAGGCCGCGGCGCGACTTGCCCGTGGCCACCGCAAGCTTGTGGCCGCGCGCGCGCAGCGCATCGATCATCTGCAGCACGCCGTCGAACAGCACGAGGTCGTCCTGGTGCTGCAGATAGTGGTAGCGGTAACGGGCACCGAGCTCGGCGTATTTTTCCTTCGGCACGTCGGGCGCGGCGCGCGCAAGAGCCTCGGCCAGGCCCAGGCCGATCACCCATGCGGCATCGTTCTCGCTCGGCCTGGCGCCGCCGACGTCGATCACGGCCGCCTGGATGCAGCGCACGATGAGCCGCGTGGAGTCGTAGAGCGTGCCGTCCCAATCGAAGGCGATCAGGTCGAAGCGCAGGGGTCTGGAGGAATCAGTCATTGGCCGTGGGAGTGGGATGTTGGGCGAGCGCTTCGATCGCCTGGGGCGGCATCAACGCATGCAGTTCAGGAGGCAGGCCGGCCTGCAGCGCCACGCGCTCGCCGGTGGCGGGGTGGTTGAACTGCAGCCGCCAGGCATGCAGGAACATGCGCTTGAGGCCGAGCTTTTGCAACACGCGCTGGCGCTCGAAGTCGCCGTACTTGTCGTCGCCCGCAATCGCATGGCCGGCCGATGCAAGGTGCACGCGGATCTGGTGGGTGCGGCCGGTCTTGATGGTGACCGCCAGCAGCGACAGCGGCGCGGCGTCACCCGGCAGCGTGAGCCGCGCCAGCACGCGCACCAGCGTCACGGCCCGCATGGCATCGGGATGGTCCTTGGCGACCACCCGCACGCGGCGCTCGCCGGCGCCCGCGCCGTCGCCCGGCAGCAGGTACTTGGCGAGCGGCGCATCGAGCACCTTCTTGTTGGCGGGCCAGGCGCCCTCGACCAGCGCAAGGTAGGTCTTGCCGGTCTCGCGTTCGCGGAACTGGTCCTGCAGCGCCACCAGCGCGCTGCGCTTCTTGGCCACCAGCAGAATGCCCGAGGTCTCGCGGTCGAGCCGGTGCACCAGTTCCAGGAACTTGGCGCCCGGGCGCGCCGTTCGCAGCTGCTCGATCACGCCAAAGCTCACGCCGCTGCCGCCATGCACGGCCACGCCGGCGGGCTTGTCGATGGCCAGCACCGCGTCGTCCTCCAGCAGCACCGGGAATTCCCGCGCCGGCGCGGGCGGCGTGGCGCCCTCTTCGGCGCGCGGCGATATCCGGATGGGAGGCAGCCGCAGCACGTCGCCGGCCTCGATGCGGGTCYCGGCCTGCGCCCGCCCCTTGTTGATGCGCACCTCGCCCGAGCGGATGATCCGGTAGACATGCGTCTTGGGCACGCCCTTCAGATGGCGAAACAGGAAGTTGTCGAGCCGCTGGCCCGCGGATTCCGCATCGACGGTGATGAACTTGATGGCCGCATGCGGCGCGCCGGCCTCCGCCGCAGCCTTTTGGACTGCGGGGCCTGGAACTGCGGGATTTGGAGCGGCCGCGGGGCCTTGCTTCGCACCTATAATGTTTTTCACCAGCGCGGTCGTGTAAGTGCTTGATTAGACAGAAGTTTAGATCACTGCAGTCAAACGCCCAGGACCATGCTGCGAGGTCGATGCCGCTTTGGCGCCGAGCCTGCAAACCCCGCGCAATTGCGCAAAGTGGCAGGCGTGGCGCCCAAGTCAAGCCGACACCCACGAAACACCGATACGGAATACCCAGCCTGCAGCTTCCAAGCTGCCGGCGGATCGAAGCGAGTCCCTTGTGTTGATGCTGCTGATTCAAATGTGCCTGCGCTGGCCCACCTGGCTTCTGCCAGCGGCCTCAGGCATTGAGTCATCCGCACCGCGCGCCACCATTGCGCAACCAGCTATCAATAAGATAGCTGCTCAACACCGAACCTGGCTCGCGCCCATCCACGCGCCCCCACCCCGGCTGTCTTCCTGAGCTGACGCTCAAGAGGCCTGTCCGCGCTCGGCGCGGCAGCGACAACATCCGGGGCCAAGCGGCAATTCCCCTCGTTTCGCGGGCGTCGTCCGTGCATCGTTGGCCCGTCATGGGCCTGTAGAACGATACATATAAGGACAACGCATCATGAAGCGGATGCTGATCAATGCCACGCAGGCCGAAGAACGCCGCCTGGCCATCGTCGACGGGCAAAAGCTCCTCGACTACGAAATCGAGATCGAAGGGCGCGAACAGCGCAAGGGCAACATCTACAAGGCCGTCGTGACGCGCGTCGAGCCTTCGCTCGAAGCCTGTTTCGTCGACTACGGCGAAGACCGCCACGGCTTCCTGCCGTTCAAGGAAATCTCCAAGCAATACTTCGCCGAAGGCGTTTCCGCCAACCAGGCGCGCATCCAGGACGTCATCAAGGAAGGCCAGGAACTGGTCGTCCAGGTCGAGAAGGAAGAACGCGGCAACAAGGGCGCGGCCCTCACCACCTTCATCTCGCTGGCCGGCCGCTACGTGGTGCTGATGCCCAACAACCCGCGCGGCGGCGGCGTGAGCCGGCGCATCGAGGGCGACGACCGCGCCGAACTCAAGGAGGCGATGGACCAGCTCGAGTACCCCAAGGGCATGAGCATCATCGCGCGCACCGCCGGCATCGGCCGCTCGGCGCCCGAACTCCAGTGGGACCTGAACTACCTGCTCAAGCTGTGGACCGCCATCGACGGCGCGGCCAAGGGCGGCAAGGGCGCCTTCCTGATCTACCAGGAATCCTCGCTCGTCATCCGCGCGATCCGTGACTACTTCAATCACGACATCGGCGACATCCTGATCGACACCGACGACATCTACGAGCAGGCGCAGCAGTTCATGGCGCAC
Source organism: Variovorax sp. 01T439_2 (assembly GCF_056398445.1). Taxonomy (NCBI): domain Bacteria; kingdom Pseudomonadati; phylum Pseudomonadota; class Betaproteobacteria; order Burkholderiales; family Comamonadaceae; genus Variovorax; species Variovorax sp. 01T439_2. The sequence goes on along the minus strand of NZ_JBFTPJ010000077.1, from coordinate 7,911 downwards.
GTCATGCCCGAGCATGCCGCCCGCGTGAAGCGCTACCGCGACGACGCGGCGCTGTTCAGCCGCTTCCAGATCGAGCACCAGATCGAATCGGCCTATGCGCGCACCGTGCAGCTGCCCTCGGGCGGCGCCATCGTGATCGACCACACCGAGGCGCTGGTCTCGGTCGACGTGAACTCGGCCCGCGCCATCAAGGGCGGCGACATCGAGGAAACCGCCACGCGCACCAACCTCGAAGCCGCCGACGAAGTGGCCCGCCAGATGCGCCTGCGCGACCTGGGCGGCCTGATCGTCATCGACTTCATCGACATGGACGAGTCGAAGAACCGCCGCGAAGTCGAAAGCCGCCTGCGCGACGCGCTCAGGCAAGACCGCGCCCGCGTGCAGTTCGGCTCGATCAGCAAGTTCGGCCTGATGGAAATGAGCCGCCAGCGCCTGAAGCCGGCGCTCAGCGAAGGCTCGTCGATCCCCTGCCCGCGCTGCGGTGGCTCGGGCCACATCCGCGACACCGAATCGAGCGCGCTGCAGATCCTGCGCATTATTCAGGAAGAGTGCCTGAAGGACAACACGGCCGCCGTGCACGTGCAGGTGCCGGTCGAGGTGGCCTCGTTCCTGCTGAACGAAAAGCGCCCCGAGATCGCCAAGATCGAGCTCAAGCAGCGCGTCACCGTGCTGATGGTGCCCAACAAGACGCTCGAAACGCCGAACTACAAGCTCGAGCGCCTGAAGCACGACGATCCGCGCCTGGACCACATCGAAGCCAGCTACAAGATGGCCGACGAGATCGAGGACCCGACCTCGGTCACGCGCCGCTCGCAGGAGCCCACCAACAAGCAGACGCCGGTCATCAAGGGCGTGCTGCCCGATGCGCCCGCGCCCGTGGTGCCGCCCCGGCCCGAACCGGTGCGTGCGCCGGCCGCCGTGGCCCCGGCACCGGTCGCGCCACCCGTCGCGAGCGCACCGGCACCGGCCGAGACCGGCTTCTTCGCCCGCATCAAGAGTTGGTTCGGCGGCACGCCGGCACCGGCACCCGCACCGGCCGTGATCCCGGTCGAGCCGCCGAAACCCACGCGCCGTGACGGCGGCCGTCCGGGCCGCGACGGCGAAGCGCGCGGCACCCGCGATGGCGAACAGCGCCGCGGTGGCCGCGGCGGCGAAGGCCGCGGTGAAAACGGCAGCCGCTCCGGTGGCCGCGACGGCGAACGCCGCGGCGGCCGCGGTGGCGAGCGCCGTGAAGGACGCGGCAGCGAGATCCGCAGCGAAGCCGCCGCCCAGCCGCGCGAACAACGCGAGCCCCGTGAACAGCGCGAGCTCCGCGAACCTCGCGAGCCCCGTGAAGCACGCGGCCCGCGCGACGGCGAACAGCGCCGCGGTGGCCGCGGCGAGCGCCGCGAAGGCGAAGGCCGCGAGGCACGGCCGGCATCGGCCGAGCCGATCGACGGCAACCTCGAAGCCCAGCAGCTGGCATCGGGCGCACCCGCCGGCGATGAAGGCAATGCGCCGGCAGAACGCGCGCCCCGCGGCCGCGGCGAACGCCGGGACCGTGGCGAACGCGGTGAACGGACCGAACGCGGCGAGCGCAATGGCACCGATGCTCCGCGTGACGCATCCGGCGGCGACAACGTGGCCGCGCAGGACGGCACGCAGGCCGAACGCACCCCGCGCGGGGGCCGCGAAGAGCGCGCGCCGCGAGGCGAGCGCAACGACGGCCGCCGCGAGCGCCGCAGCGAAGGCCAGCCGCGTTTCGCCAACGGCGAAGCGGCACCGGCCAATCTCGACGAAGCCGACATCCGCATCGCCGAGGCCGCCGAAATGGCACCCGCCAATGAAGGCGAAGCCGGCAGCGGCGAGCAGCAGGCACCGCGCCGCGAAGGCGAAGAGCGCCGCGGCCGTTCGCGCGACCGCTACGGCCGCGACCGCCGCGAGCGCGGTCCGCGCGACGACAGCGAAGCCAGCGTGGCCGGCGCATCGGCCGACAACGCCGAGGCCGGCGAAGCACCGGCACGCCAGCAGCCCCAGCCGCTGGCAACAGCCGCACGCGCCGCAGTGCGCGAAGAAGAAGCACGCGAACCGGCACCACGGAGCTACTTCGATCGCCCGGCCGCAGCAGCTCCTGCCGCTCCCGCGGCTCCCGCAGCCACGGTCGCTGCAGTCGCGGCGGCGCCTGTCGCCGTCGAAAGCAGCAGCAGCAGCAGCAAGCCCGCGGCTGCAGCCAACGGCCGTGCACTGCCGAAGGTGCAACCCTTCGAGCTGCCGCTGACCGAACTCGCGCAGATCGCCGAGAGCTCGGGCCTGCAATGGGTGAATTCGGATGCCGAGCGCATTGCACAGGCCCGCGCAGCAATCGCGGCCGAGCCGAAGCCGGTGCACGTGCCGCGCGAGCGCCCGCCTGCGATCGTGCTCGACGACGGTCCGCTGGTGCTGGTTGAAACCCGCCGCGAACTCGGCGCGATGACGCTGCCGTTCGAAAAGGCGCCTTCCGATGCGCAAGGCGTGAACTGAAGAAGAAGCCCGGGCCCGAGGGCTCGGCGGCAATGAAGAACGGCGCCACATCGGCGCCGTTTTTTTATGGGGAACGCAAGAGCGGCAAGCGCCGCAGCGCGCTGCCGATGCCGGTCAGGCCTTCTCGGTCTGCGCTGCGCGCTTCCAGGCTGCTGCAGCCTGCTCTTCGTCGCCGCGCGTTTCGGCCAGTTCGGCCAATGCCAGCCAGGCACGCCGGTACAGCTCCGTGTCCTGCAGGCCCAGGCCGGCCTGCATCAGCAGCTGCTGGGCCTTGCCCCAGAGCTGGCGCTTCATGCAGGCCATGCCCGCGAGGTACTGCAGGTTGGGGTCGCGCGGGTTGTTGCGCTGCGCGGTTTCGATGCGGGCCAGCCAATCGGCATCCACCGAGTCGAGCCCCGCCTCGAGGGCGCGCGCCATCTTGACGCGCAGCGTGTCGCCCAGGCCCCGGGGCTGCGACACCATGCGCTCCCAGGCCGGCAGCAGCCAGCCGCGCGCCAGCGACAGGTCGCCGCGCAGCGCCACCATGCGCTGGGCGGCGTGAATCGCGACCTCGGGCATTTCGCGCTCGGCCGCGTCGAGCTCGGCCCAGGCGCGAAGCAGCTGTGCCGGGTCGTGCGCGCCCGACAGCAGCTCGGTCGCGAGGCCGCGCACGATGCTCTGCGCCGCGCCATCGGAAAATGCCCGGTGCTTGGCGAGCAGGCGCGCCGTTTCCAGCGCTTCGAGCGTGCGCCCGTCCTGGCGCRCCGCCTTCAGCCGGATGCGCAGCGCGAGCGTGCGCCGCTGCACGCCTTGGGGAAGCTCCTCGAGCCGGGCGAGGGCTCCCGCGGGATCGTGGTCTTCGAGTGCCCAGCGCGCAGCGCGCAGCTGCACGCCCTCGCGCGTTTCGGGACTGGCGAGCACGTTGCGCTCGACGCTTTCGTTGAGCGCCTGCTGCAGGTGGGCGTCGCGCGCGGGCCGGTCCTGCAGGGCCTGCGCGCTCTCGGCAGCCAGCAGGTGGGACAGCACGCGCACCTGCTGGGACTGCGGCAGGCTCGCGCCGAGCGCAGCCAGCGTTTTCTCCTGCACCAGCGCGGCCTGCGCGGCCTTGCGCGCGCGCGAGAAGCGGCCCGACAGCAGCTGCACCATGGCGTCCAGCAGGGCCGAGTGCAGCATGCGTTCCTTTTGCTGCAGCCGCCATTGGCGCGCCTGGGTCGGCAGCGAGAACAATGCCGCCAGGCCGCGCAATGCAAGATGGAGCAGCACGAACGCGGCCAGCAGGATGACCAGCACCAGGTTCAGCGACAGGTCGACCCGCCAGGGCGGCCAGAACACGGTGATCGTGCCCTGGTTGTTGCCCGCGAACAGCGCCACCGCCGCCGCGACGGCGAACAGCGCGAGGAGCCAGAGGGCGGCTCTCACCTCAGCGCCCCGCCGCGGCCGTGGCCAGCGCCGACAGCGTGTCGTCGATGCGCGGGGGTTCGGCGGTTTTCATCAGCGCCTGCAGTTGCTGCAGCTGCGTGGCGGCGGCCTGCGTGCGCCGCGATGCGGGATCGAAATAGCGGTTCAGCGATGCGGCCACCGTGGCGAGTTCGCTGCGCGCGGCATCGACCTGCCGCGACAGCAGCGAAAGCCGCGCATTGAGCAGCTTGAGCTTGAGGTTCTCGCGCAGGAAATAGGTCTGGTCGGGTGCCAGCAGCACCGCCTCGGGGCGCTCGATGCGCCCGACCCGCACCAGCGACCGCGCTTCGGCGCGTATCGTCAGCAGCACCCTCTCCCACCAGGCGGCATCGGCCGGAATGGGTTCGGGCTGCCAGGCATTGAGCCCCGAGCCGCGCATGGCCACGGCGTTGAGCGGCGGCAGGTCGTCCACGCTGCGCATCAGCTCGTCAAGCTTTTGCAGTGCCTCGCCGCTGTCGGCGCTCGCGCTGCTGCGCAGCCGGTCGGCGTCGCGCTGCATGGCGCGCTGCAGCGGCGCGAGCCGGGGCTGCGCGGCGCGCGCGATGCGCAGGTCGCCGGACTTGAGGGCCGCGAGCAGGGGCTCGACGCTGCCCGTGACCTGCGCCTGCTGCAAGGCCAGGCGCACGGCCGACTCGATGTCGACCACCAGGTTCTCGTCGCGCGAGCGCGAGAGGCTCTGCATCAGTTCTTCGAGCTGCGAGCGCTGCAGCGCGACCTCGGCAACGCGGGTTTCGGTGAGCGCAGCGCGCGCCGCGGTCTCGCGCACCGTGTCGATGGCCTGGCGGGCGAGCGTGCGCGCCTCGAGCGATTGGGCCAGCGCATCGGCGCTCTGGCGCGCCAGTTGCTCCTGCATGCCGCCGACCTTCTGCCACAGCGAGACGGCCATCACCAGGGCCGCCAATGCCACGATGGCCAGCAGGCCAAAGCCGATGCGCGAGAGCATCGTTGCGGCGGCCGCCTGCGACTCGGGCGACTGCGCCATCGCCAGCGTGGCGGGCACCGGCGCGGCGGCAGATGGGGGGGAGAAGTCGTCGGACGGGGACGCGGCACTCATGTGAAGGATTCTATCGACGCGACCAGGGCTTCCCGCAGCGGCGGGCACACGCGCACCGCACCGAATCCCGCGGCCCGCGCGGCTTCGCCGATGCGCGCATGGGTCGCCACCGCGCATGCCGCATGCCAGCCGGTGCCCGGCATGGCATCGCACAGGTTGGCAATGGCCTCCGAGCTGCTGAACAGCCAGACCGCGCGCCCCGCGGCGCCGTCGAGTGCCAGCGCACGCGCCGCGTCGTCGAAGGATGGCGGCAGGCGCCGGTAGGCGACCACCGTGTCGCGCAACCCCTTTGCGGCGTCGATCTCGCGCGCGAGCCAGTCGCGTCCGCTCGGCTGGCCGGCCGCATCGCCGCCGCGCACGATCAGCACGCGCACGCCCTGGCCGACCTGCCCTTTCACGCGCTCCCACAGCGCCTCGGAGTCGAAGCGGGCGGCGTCGGGAGGCGGTGCGTCGATGGCGTCTTGCGGCACGCCGGCACGCAACAGCGCGCGCGCCGTGCCCGGTCCCGTGGCCCAGAAGCGCGGTCCGGTTGCGCGTTGCCCTTCTTCCGCATGCAGGAAGAAATGCTCGACCGCCGTGGCGCTCACGAACATCAGCGCCGCATAGTCCGCAAGCCGCTTCCACGCTGCGCGCAGCGGCTCCGCGTCGATGGCGGGCTCGATGGCGATCAGCGGCAGCACCTCGGCATCCAGCCCGGCGGCCCGGAATTCGTCCGCCCACTGCGCGGCCTCGCGCGCCGGCCGCGTGACGATGACGGGCTTGGCAGCCATCGCTCTTTGAAGAATCTTCAGTGCGCGCCGGCGTCGCGCAGCAGCGCGGCGGCACGCTCGCCGAGGGCGCCGGCCTGCGCGAAGTCGGCGGCCGGCGCTTGCGCATGGACCCGCACCAGCGCAGCGTTGCCTTCGGGGTCGCCCCAGGCCGCATCGACGCGCAGCGCACCGTCGGCCTGCCAGCGCGCATGGGCCGCCAGCGGCATGGAACAGCTGCCGCCCATCGACCGGCTCACCGCGCGCTCGGCGGCGGTGGCCAGCCAATCGCGCGAATGCGACAAGGTCGCCAGCAGCGCGATCAGGTCCGTGCGGTCGGCCCGCACCTCGATGCCGAGTGCGCCCTGCCCCGCGGCCGGCAGCATGGTGTCGGGATCGAAGGCGGCCCGGATGCGATGCTCGAGCCCGAGCCGCTTGAGCCCGGCCGCCGCGAGCACGATAGCGTCGTAGTGGCCTTCGTCGAGCTTGCGCAGGCGGGTGTCGAGGTTGCCGCGCAGCGGCTCGATGCGCAGGTCGGGCCGCAAGGCGCGCAGCAGCACCACGCGCCGCAGGCTGGAGGTGCCGACGACGGCGCCCTGCGGCAGCTCGTCGAGCGAGGCATGGCGCGGCGACACCAGCGCATCGCGCGGGTCTTCGCGCTCCAGCACGCAGGCCAGCACGAAGCCCTCGGGCAGGTCCATCGGCACGTCTTTCAGCGAATGCACCGCGATGTCGGCGCGGCCTTCCTCGAGCGCGAGTTCGAGTTCCTTCACGAAGAGGCCCTTGCCGCCCACCTTGCTGAGCGACTTGTCCAGGATCTGGTCGCCGCGCGTGGTCATGCCCAGCAGGCTGACCGCGTGGCCCCGTTCCTGCAGCAGCGCCTGCACGTGCTCGGCTTGCCACAGGGCGAGCCGGCTTTCGCGCGTGGCGATCACGATATTGCTCAAGGCCGCTCCCAAAAAGTACATGTTGAAGACCTCTGGAATGCTAGCATGTTGCGCCGCAACAACGCAGGCGGCGCATTCTTTCTAGACCAGGAAAAACATCGAAATGAAAGCCAGCAAGACTCCTGCGCCGCCCAAGCGCCGGCAAGCCGAAGACCAGCCGCTGATCGACGACATCCGGCTCCTGGGCCGCATCCTCGGCGACGTGATCCGCGAACAGGAGGGCGAGGAAAGTTATGCGCTGGTCGAGAAGATCCGCACGCTGTCGGTGGCTTTCCGCCGCGATGCCGACCAGGCGGCCGACCGCGCGCTCAAGAACCTGCTCAAGGGCCTGAGCGCGGCCGAGACGGTGCGCGTGATCCGCGCCTTCACCTATTTCAGCCACTTGGCCAACCTGGCCGAAGACCGGCACCTGATCCGCCGCCGCACCGAGGCCGAGCGCGCGGGCGAAAGCGCCGACGGCGACCTGCAGACCGCCCTTGCGCGCATCCGCAAGGCCGGCGTCAAGCCCGACGAGGTGGTGGCTTCGCTGGCACGCAGCTACGTGTCGCCGGTGCTCACCGCACACCCGACCGAAGTGCAGCGCAAGAGCATCCTCGATGCCGAGCGCGCCATTGCGCAGCTGCTCACCACGCGCGACGAGATCAAGCTGCGCCAGAGCGCCTACGCGGGCGCCAAGGACGCGCTTACGCCGCTCGAGTTTGCCGAGAACGAAACGCAGATGCGCATCCGCGTCACGCAGATCTGGCAGACGCGGCTGCTGCGCTTTTCCAAGCTCACCGTGGCCGACGAGATCGAGAACGCGCTGAGCTACTACGAAGCCACCTTCCTGCGCGAGATTCCGCGCGTCTATGCCGACCTCGAAAAGGCGCTGGGCCAGGGCGGCGTGCTGCCTTCGGTGGCGCCGTTCCTCCGCATGGGCCAGTGGATCGGCGGCGACCGCGACGGCAATCCCAACGTGACGGCCGAAACGCTCGAATACGCGCTGCGCCGCCAGGCCGAGCTGGCACTGCGCCACTACCTCACCGAAGTGCATTACCTCGGCGGCGAGCTCTCGCTGTCCGCCACGCTGGTGGACGTGTCGGTCGAGATGCAGGCGCTGGCCGCGCGCTCGCCCGACACCAGCGAGCACCGCAAGGACGAGCCCTACCGCCGCGCGCTCACCGGCGTGTATGCGCGGCTGGCGGCCACGCTGCGCGATCTCACCGGCGGCGAGGCCGCGCGCCACGCC
>NZ_JBFTPJ010000076.1:0-10961 GCF_056398445.1 Variovorax sp. 01T439_2 | reverse complement strand
GCCTTGAAGCACACGTAGTCGCCCAGCACGCGGAACAGCCCCGCCAGCTGCGCCTGCACCGGCTGCGCCGGAAAGAGCGTGCACCAGGCCACGGAGAACACGCCATACCAGGTGGCGCCCGCCAGCAGCCACAGGGCCTCGCCGAACCGGCCGGTGCCGCCCGGCGCGGCCGCGCCGCCGTCGATGCCCAGCATGGCGTAGATCGCCAGCGCGAGCGTCGCAAAGCCGACGGCCTTGTAGCGGGGCTCGATCGCGCCCAGCATCGTCAGCGCGAACGCGGCCAGCGCCAGCCCGGGGACGAAGAGCAGGGGGTGGTCGATCCACGACACCACCGCGAAGGCCGCCGCCGCGAAGCACCCCAGCGTGACGGCCTGCGCGCGCAGCCGGCCCCGGGCGCTGTCGTCGGTCTCGGCCAGTGCGCTTGCAATGGCACCGAGGAAAAGCGGCGTGATCGCTTCGGCATGTCCTCCGAGGCTGCCGATGGCCATCAGGCTGCCGAGCGTGAGCAACACCCGCAGCGGCTGGGCGCGGCCCGCCATCCAGCGAAGCCGCTGGTGGAAAAGATCGAGGGATAAAAGAGAAGCCATTGCCATCGTTTCGCACGATGCGTGCCAGCCGGACGGTCCGTGCCGCGGCCGCGGGATTGATTCAGCCCGCCTCAGGCCAGCGGTGCCGGGTGCCGCCCGCGCGCCGGTCGGCCTTCTCCACCACCACGCCCTGTGCGCTCAGCGCGCCGGCGCGCTGCTCGAGGTGCTGCAGGCACTGCAGGAACACGTCGAGCTGCGCGGGCGCGATGCCGGCGAGCAGATCGGTGTTGAGCGCCGCGATGCGCGGGAACACCCGCTCGAAGAGCTCCCGGCCCGAGGGGCTCAGCCGGATATGCACGCCGCGCCGGTCCTCCTCGTCCTGCCGGCGCGAGACCAGCTTCTTCTCGACCAGGCTGCGCAGGCCGCGCGAGGTGCGCACGCGGTCCAGCTGCAGGTGCGCGGCCAGCGCCGAGGAGCTCATCTCGCCATGCTGCGCGAGCGTGCCGATCATTCCCCACTCGCGCCGCGTGATGCCGAAGCCGCCTTCGACCAGGCGCGTGGCCATGCCGCTGGCGGTGCGCACCGCGCGCGAAAGCCGGTACAGCAGCAGCTCGTCCAGGGAGCGGGGCGCGCGCAGGGCGCTGGCGTCGGGAAAGGCTTGCATGCCTTGCGTGTCGTGCATCAGGTCGGGGCCGTCAAGGCGGTGTCGTTCGCGCGCCTCGCGCGGAAATGATGGATTAGATCAACTGTTTGTTGCGTGCGTATAACCATGTAACAAATGACACGGGAAGAAACGAATGTGGGCTGGCGATTGTCGCCGTGAGGTCCTGCGCGCGCCCGGTCGCCACCACTGCAAGCAGGAAGATCCGATGACCGCATTCCTTTCCCGGCGCAAGCTCACGGCATGGTGCCTGGCGCTCGCCGCCGGTGCCGCTCCCCTGGCCCACGCCCAGGCGCCCGCGCTCGATGGCGCGCTCACGCTCGTGGTCGGCTACACCGCCGGCGGCAGCACCGACCGCATCGCGCGCCTGGTCGCCGAGCGGCTGGGCCCCAAGCTGGGCGTGGCCGTCACGGTGGAGAACCGACCCGGCGAAGGCGGCCGGCTCGCGGCCAAGGAGCTCCGGCGCGCGCCCGCGTCGCAGAACGTGCTGATGCTCGGCAATCCCGCGGTGATGGTGGTGGCGCCGCTCGTCTTCAAGGACGCGGGTTACGACGCCGAGAAAGACTTCGTGCCGGTGTCGCAGGTCAGCAGCTACGACTTCGCGCTGGCCGTGGGCAACAAGCTCCAGCTCGACCGCGCGATGTTCCTGGTCGGCCGGCTCTGGGCGCATCCCGAAGAGGCCGTCTTCGGCGTGCCGGCCACCGGCAGCCTGCCGCACTTCTTCGGCCTGATGGTGGGCGACGCGCTGAGCGTGCAGCCGCAGATCAAGGGCTACGGCGGCTCGGCGCCGCTGTCGGCCGACCTGAGCGGCGGCAGCCTGCCGATTGCCATCGACACGCTCGACTCGCTCTACGGCCAGCACGTGGCCGGCAAGATCCGCATCCTGGCCGTGTCGGGCAAGCAGCGCGTGAGCTTCGCGCCGGGCATCCCCACCTTCCGCGAAGCCGGCATGAAGATCGATGCCGACGGCTGGAACACCTTCTTCGCCCCGGCCACGATGCCGCCGGCCAAGGTGCAGCTGCTGTCCACCAGGATCCGCGAAGTCATGCAGGACCCGGCGCTGCAGAAGGCTGCCAACGCCGCCTACATCACGCCCATCGTGAGCACGCAGGCCGAGACCGTGCAGATGCTCAAGGCCTTCCGCCAGCAGTGGGAGCCGGTGGTGCGGCGCTCGGGGTTTCAGCCCTGAGGGGGCGGTCGGCGTTGCCGATTGGCGCGGACTTTTTCTGGCCGCGGGTTTCTATCCGCTGTTCTTGAGTAGAGACGGGTGGCCGCTCACTTGAGCGGATGCCGGTCTCAGGTTTCTCCCGGCCGCCAGTCCGGGCTGAAGCCACCCAGGGCGGGGTGGTACATCTCGTCGCCATCGTGCTGGGTGAACTCGACGTTCAATCGGTCCTCGCGCAGGCCCAGCAGTTCGATGCAATGCGCGCACAAGGCTTTGGCTACCTCCATCCGAAGCTCGGCTGGCCGGCCGCGGCGGATGTCCAGCATCAGCAAGGAAACGGGCACAGGCGCCTTGCCCGCTTCGGCGACGCGCCAGATAGCGCCGGCGCCCAATTCCCGGATCGCTACGGATATTCGCCGAATATCAACGCTCATCATCGACGCATAGGTCTCGCACATCCGAGCCGCGAGCTGTTGCTTCAAATCCTCGGGATAGCTGTCGTTGACGTCGAGTTGCAGGTAAGGCACAGGATTTCCTTGGAAAATCTAAGGCTCGCATTCCGCCAGGGGATCAGCAGAAATGATAGGCCTCACGCTCGCGCCGACGGTACGCGAATGGGCGGTCAAGCTGGAGACCAGGCCGAAGTACCTTGTATCGTCGTGACACTACACCCCCCCCGAAGGAGTTCCCCGCCAATGACCTGGTCACTGTTCTATCGCTTCGACAACGAGGTGCCCACGGACTTTCACGAACTGCGCCAGTTCGGCAATTCGCTGTGGAGCGCGAACGGCAAGGTGAACACCATGGGGCACTCCATGGTCGCCGAGTTCGCAAGTGCCCAAGCCGCAAAGGATGCCCTCGCGCAGCGCGGCCACGAGATCGAGGCGCAGGGCTACAAACGGGTGCGCCAGGGCATGCACGATCCCGCTCGAATCGACTTCCCCTTGCTCACCAAAGAGATTCGCGAAGGTGCTCGCCGCGCCTTCCAGGCCATCCGCGCGGCCCATCCTGAGGAAACCATCCGCCTTTTCTCGCTCGGCAGCGATGACGGTGCGATGACCATCGTCCATGCCGCTGGCCATCTCGGTTTGGGCGCTCCAGGCGACATGGACGATGAAAGCGAGGTCTGGTGCTCCGCCGAGTGGCCCTACGCGGAGGGCGGTGAGTTCCTCGACATCGCCTACCGCATGATCCTGCCATGCCACCGCAGCGACCTGCCTTGCGAGGTTGAATTCGACGTCCTGTACGCAGGCCTGTTCGAGGCTTGCATTGCCGCCATGGAACAACTCGATCGTGAAGGCTTCTTCGGCACCGGCGACGCGCGTGAAGAGGTTGTGCTGCTATGCCAGATCGAAGGCAACGAGGATATGGAAGGCTCGATCGGCCGACTCAACACTTCTCGCGTGGTGGGCCGGCTCGAACGCTGGATCAAGCTCTGCGAATGAGCTGCGATTGGAATCGCCTTCAAGGCACCCAGCCGTTGAGCTTCGATCGCGCCCTCGTCAGAAGGCGCTCTTGACGACACCGCCGTCGACGCGCAGGGCCGCACCCGTGGTCGCCGACGCGAGCGGACTTGCCACGTAGGCCACGAGCGAGGCCACCTCCTGCGGCGAAGCGAAGCGCTTGATCAGCGAGGTCGGGCGGACGTGGTCGAAGAACTCTGCCTCGACCTGCTCGAAGCTCTTGTCGCTCGAGCGCGCCATGCCTTCCACGAAGTCGCCGACGCCGCGTGATCTGGTCGGGCCCGGAAGTACGCTGTTCACCGTGATGTGGGTGCCGGCGAGCGATTCCGCAAGGCCGCGCGACACCGCGAGTTGCGCGGTCTTCGTCATGCCGTAGTGAATCATCTCGGTCGGGATCTGCACCGCGCTTTCACTGGAGATGAAGATGATCCGGCCCCAGTTTGTGCGCTTCATCTCCGGCAGCACCAGGCGCGCGAGACGAACGCCGCTCAGCACGTTGATATCGAAGAAGCGCTGCCAGTCTTCATCGGGAATATCTTCGAAGGCCTTGGCCTCGAAGATGCCCAGGTTGTTCACGAGGATGCCGATGCCGGGGTGGCGACGCACGGCTTCCTCGGCAGCGTCGGCCCGGCTGAGGTCCCCGGCATAACCGAGCACCGTGCCTTGCGTTTCCGAGCGGATGCGGTCCACCGCCTCGTCGACCGCCGGCTGCGATCTGCCGTTCACGATCACGCTTGCGCCCTCCTGGGCCAGCGTGCGCGCAATTGCAAAGCCGATGCCGGCGGTGCTTCCGCTCACCAGGGCGAGCTTTCCATCGAGTTGCAAGTCCATCTTGGTTCTCCAGGTTTGGCAGCTTTTCCGCTAGCCCAGGAAATTGATCAATGCCGGAATGACCTGCTCTGGCGCCTCTTCCATCAACCAATGCCCGGAGCCTTTGACGAGGACGCCCTGCACGTTGGTCGCAACCATCTTTCCCTGCTCGATCAGGAAGGTTCCACCGGCTTTTTCACCGGAGAGCACCAGCATCGGCATGGGCAGCGGCGTCTTGCCGAGTTCGGCGAACTCGGCTGCATCCTGCTCGAAAGCCTTGAAATATTCAAACCCTGCACGCATGCCTCCGGGTTGTGCATAGGCCCTGGCATAGAACTGGCGGTCGGCTTCGGGCACCGAGTGCTTGGAGTCGGCCGCAAAGTCGTTCCAGAAGTGCTCGAAATAGATGCGCTCGCGTCCTTTCACGAGCGCCAGCGGCGTCGCACCGTGGAAATGGAAATGCCACAGGTCGCGCAGGAGCCAGACGTTTTGCCATTCGCCGATGCCGGGCAGGAAGGCGTCCATGAGCACCACCTTGTCGGTTTCCGAAGGAAACTGCGCGGCATATGCGTAGGCCACCATCAGGCCGATGTCGTGGCCGACGATGCTGACGCTGCGAATGCCGAGCGAGCGCACAAGCTCGTGGATGTCGACAGCCATGTTCTTCTTGCCATAGCCCGTCTCGGGCTTCGAGGAATCGCCGGCACCCCGAAGATCGGGCACGACCACGGTGTGCGTCTTGGCCAGAAGCGGCATCAGCGGGTTCCACATGTGCCCGGTCTCGGCATAGCCGTGCAGCAGCACGACGGTCGGCCCGCTGCCGCCGATGCGGTAGTGGATGCGGGTGCCGTTCACCTCCGCGCTGCCCGAGCGGAAGCCCGGCACCGCGTCGGCGGCGGGTGCCGCATGTGCGGCGCGGCCCATGGCCAAGGCGGCGCCCACGGCGACGGCGCCGCCAAGCAGGGCGCGGCGGGTGGGCGCAGAGGGGGCGGCGGAGCTGAGATCGGTGTCGGTCATGGGGGTTTTCCTTTCTGTCGGTTTTGGGGTGAGGTGAATTTATGATTCAGCTTCACTTCCAGAAAGAGCCCAAAAGTGGTTTACTCATTCAGCTTTTATGAATGATTGGAAGTGGGCCCATGGACCGATTGCGTGCGTACGAGGTGTTTGTCACCGTGGTGGCGCGGGGCAGCTTCACGAAGGCGGCCGACGCGCTGGACACCTCGCCGGCCAACGTGACGCGCTACGTCAATGAGCTTGAAGCCCACCTGCGCACGCGGCTCATGAACCGCACATCGCGCCGCCTGTCGCTCACCGAAGGGGGCGAAGCGCTCTTCGACCGGGCGAAATCGATCCTCGAAGAGGTGGCGGAGACCGAGGCCCTGGCGACCACCGCGTCATTGCAGCCGCGCGGGCGCCTGCGCATCAACGCGCCGCTGAGCTTCGGCAGCCTCGTGCTGGCGCCGCTGTGGCCGAAGTTCATGGCGAAGTACCCCGACGTCGAGCTCGACATCGCGCTCATCGACCGCGTGGTCGACATCGTCGAAGAGGGCTACGACCTGGCCATCCGCATCTCGCGCACCACCTCGGGCAACCATATCGCGCGCCGCCTGGGCCGCTCGCAGAACCTGGTCTGTGCCTCGCCCGGCTACCTTGCGGCCCATGGCATGCCCGAGACGCCGGCGGACCTTTCGCGGCATCCGTGCCTGGGCTACACCTACGGTGCGACTTCGGACGAATGGCAGTTTGCCGGCCCCGGCGGAACACTGGAATCCGTGCGCGTGCGCTGGGCCTTGCGCGCCAACAATGGCGAAACCGCGCGCGCCGCGGCGCTCGCTGGTGCCGGCGTCATCTGGCAGCCGAGCTTCGTGATTGGCGAGGATGTGCGGGCTGGTCGATTGGTCGAGGTCATGCCTGGTTATCACATGCCGCCCGTCGACATCCTGGCAATCTATGCAAGCCGTCGACATCTCAGTGCCAAGGTGCGGATGATGGTCGACTTCCTGGTCGATGCTTTTCAAGACTCGCCGCTGGTGACAGGCGGGATGACGGCGGTGGGCAAGTGAGTCTGCGCCGATCCAGACCGGTCATCCGGGGAACTGCACCAACGGGCCGCCAGGCTTGTTGGCACCCGGCGGTACGAAAGCGGGCGCCGGGTCGCCACCGCGGCCCAGCGAGCGGGTGTAGGCGTAGATGGCCTTCAAGTCCGCGTCCGTCATCGGGCGCACGTTGAACCATGGCATGGGCGGGCGGGGTGTCATGGTGCGAGCATGCTTCACCCACTGCTGCTTGCTCATGTCGGCCATGAACAAGCGCAGGTTGACCGGATACGTCGTGCCCCAAGGGCCGGACCAGCCCAGGGCGTCGCCCGTCAACCACAGCTTTTCATCCACCTCACCGTTCTTTGCGGCGTAGCCGGGCGTGTGGCAATCATTGCAGCCCGCGACCATCACCAGGTAGCGGCCGCGCTGGATCTCGCCCTTGTCTGCCTTCTGGCTGCTGGCTGTTTGCGCCCCTGCCAGGGCTGAGGACAGGAGGACGGTCAACACGGCGGTGGCGCGCGCGACGCGGCGAACCGGGCGAGCCATCAGGGCGGCATGTGGACTCATGCGATTCTTCATTGGCTGGCCCCCGGTTTGGCGTTCATGCCGAAGCAGGCATGGCACCACGGTAGCGATCGGTTCCGGACCGCGCATGGGCGCTTTGTCCTATTTCTGCCCAGGCGTTTTGTCATGGGTGGCTAACCACGCGCTGGCGCGACGATGCCGCGGCACCCACCCAAAAGCCGATGCACCGGAGGTCCTCGAGCCTGGCGGCTCGGAGTCGGCCTCCATCATGGCGAGCTTCGAGCTCACGGGCGAACAATATACCGGCGGCCATCGCGCTGCGATGCGCACTAGGAGCACGGACGTCGAAGGCGTACTGCCCAATCCCGCACCCGGTCTCTTGGTCAGGCTCTCGAGGTAGATGGTGGGCGGCCGAATCGACCGGCGGCTTTCTGGAGAACTGAAAGACTGGGCCAGGCCCACTGCGGTCCTGCTGAATACTCCGAAGCGGTCGTTCCATCAGGCGCTCATGCGGCTGCGCTTTCATTTTTGAGGCCGRTCTCGCACTGGTAAAGCGCTGCTACGTAGCCACTTTGTAGAGCCCGTTCGCCGACTTGAATGAATCCTCGTCTCTCGTAGTAGCGGCAAAGGGCGAAGTTCTTCTCATCGCAGTCCAGCCGAAGATACTGCCGGCCCTGCCGGGCTGCCTCCTGAACAGTCCAAGTCAGAACGTTCGCGCCTACAGCTTTGCCGTGAGCGCTTTCCTTGACGGCGAGCCCGTGCATGTAGGCCGCCACCGGCGGCTGCTTCCCCCAATAGTGCTCATCGTCCCACTGGAGGCGGAAGGTGCCGACGACATCGCAGTCGCTCAGGACGACGTACATTTCGTCTCTGTTGATTTGCTCCAGCACCTCTTGCTCGCTTGGACCGCGGCTGCCCCAGGCGAAATCGCCGCGCTGAAGTTTGTATTTCGTCGCGTCCGTCAACACGGAGACGATTTCAGCCGCATAGCCCACTGTCGCTTTGACTACCTGCATTTCAGTGTTTCTTTGCATCAACTTCACGTTACTCCTCCCCACCAAGTTCGCTGTCATTTAGCCCCGCCTCTCGAAGGCCTTCAGTTGGCCGTGAGGAGGCGTCTTGGTGATCGTCCTCATGCCGCGAACTCAGCAGTGCTGAACGAGCGTTGTGAACGCGTTCTTCGCCGGGTCATGAAAAACATACACCGCCGCCTCGTCATGAAAGTAGTCGGCGACAGGAAACTGCCCCAAGAAGACCAAAGGGCCAGCATCTCCGATGGGCCACGCTGGAGACTGCAACCAGCGCGGGGGCTGCTTGGCGTACTTGAACAGCTCCAAGATTCTCTGGCGCAGCCATGCCTTTCTCTGTTTGGAAGGTAGACATGGCGCGGCAGCGAGTAACGAGGCAAGGAACTTGACGTCCGCGTCCAGCCAGCGCGGCTGGGCATCGAGCAGCAGCGCATATTCCGCCGTTGCGGCCCCGTCCAGCGTTGTCGTCATTCCGTGCTTCTGGAGCAACGAGACCAACACGTCCTTTGCGCTGAGCACGTGGCCTGGGTCGCTGAGGTCGATTCCAATCAGGTAGTGGAACAGCGTTGTCCCCGTTTGGCAAAATCGGGGAGCGCTCTCTGCCGAGAGCAATGTTTCAATCTCCGGATCGGTGTAGAGCTGTTGCTCGAACTCAGGCACCGGGGTTTTGCCAGAGGCGAAGTCGCTCAGTCGTTGCAGGGCTTCAGTTGATGGAGGCATTTTCGAAGGCTTCTAGATTGGCATGCGCCGCGAACGACCGGTCTCGCGGAATTGGTGGCAATTGGCTGAATGACTGCATATGGCCGGCTGAAGCACGTTACTGGAGAACAGCATCTTGCTTTTCCTCAGCAGAGGCGGCCAGGGCCTCCTCGAGTATTTGGAACACGTCGCCTCCGGTGCTCGACACGAAGTAGTTGCCAAGGCTCGCCGTTACTCCGACTGCCATCAGCGCTCCTCGTGAACCGGCATCGCGTCTTGCGTCGCCTTCTATGACTGCGATCGGGTGCATTCTGCCTCGGAGCCGTACGGCCGGTTCTGGCCGACCGTAGCCGGTCGCAACGTCCAGAGCTTCAGGCCCATGCCGTCCTTCGAATCCGCAAGGCACTAATGCCTTCTTGTGCTCGACGGAGCGCGCAGGCCGCAGAGCTGCGCACGCCACTTGTCGCAATTCGCTCTCTAGGCGGCCCGTCTTGCAGTGTCTGCGTCAGCATTGGAAATTGTTCCTGGTGGCAAGTGATTTCGAAAGCGAGAAGACCATCAGAACTGGCGGCGACAAGTTGACGCAGCCTTCCAGGTCAGCTCGCCGGCAAAGGCGCAGCGTTGACCGCCAGCTGCGCGGCGAACGCCCGCTGGTAGGCCGGCCGCGCTTCGCCGCGAGCGACATAGGCGGCCAGGCTGGGAAACTCGTTCAGCAGGCCCGAGGGCCGAAGCCGCAGCAGCACCGACACCATCAGCAGGTCGCCCGCGCTGAAGCCGCCGTCGAGCCATTCGGCATCGCCGAGGCGCGCGGACAGCTGGTTCATTCGGGCGCGCACCCGGTCTTCCACGAGGGGCATGCGCTCGGCCTTCCAGGGCTTGTCGCCCTCCATCAGCCTGACCGTGACGAGTTCGAGGATGGGAAGCTCGACCGTGTTGAGCGCCGCGAACATCCACGTGATGGCGCGCGCCCTTGCGTTGGCATCGGCGGGGAACAGGCCCGGGTGGCGCTCTGCGATGTGCATCACGATGGCGCCGGTCTCGAACAGCGCGAGCTCGCCTTCCTCATAGGTGGGGATCTGGCCGAAGGGATTCAGCGCCAGATGCGCGGCCTCCTTCATCGCGCGGAAGGACACCAGGCGCACCTGGTAGGGCAGGCCGGCTTCTTCCAGCGCCCAGCGCACGCGCGTGTCGCGCGCCAGGCCCTTGCCGCCATCGGGCGAGCGTTCGAAGGCGGTGATGGTGATGGTCATGGTGAGTGTCCTTTCGGCGTACGGCAGGAAGCGCCGGCGCCATTTTGAGCAAGGCCGGTCAGATAGTTCATGGCGCGGCAAACGTGGCTTTCACGGTAAATTGTGCTCAAAACCACAGGAGACCGCATGCCTGCCATTCCGCACTTCAACCGCTTCGCCTTGCGAGCCGCCTTGTACTCCTGCCTCGCGATGCTCGCCCTGTCGAGCCGGGCCGCCGACTACCCGGCGCCGAAGGAGGGCAGCTGGATCGCCAAGGACTTTCGCTTTCACACCGGCCAGGTCATGCCGGAACTGCGCCTGAACTACGTCACCATTGGCGCGCCCAGCGGCGAGCCGGTGCTGGTCCTGCATGGAACCGCCGGCTCGGCGGCAAGCATGCTGACGCCCGCATTTGCCGGCGAGCTGTTCGGCGTGGGCCAGCCGCTGGATGCCACCCGCTACTACATCATCATTCCCGATGGCCTGGGAACCGGCAAGTCGGCCCGCCCCTCGGATGGCCTGCGCGCCAACTTTCCCCGCTACAACTACGACGACATGGTGGATGCACAGTACCGGCTCGTCACCGAACACCTTGGCGTCAAGCACCTCCGGGCGATCATCGGCAATTCGATGGGGGGCATGCATGCCTGGATGTGGGGCGTGAAGCACCCTGACGCCATGGACGCGCTGGTGCCGATGGCGTGCCAGCCCACCGAGATGTCCAGCCGCAACTGGATGATGCGCCGGCTGCTGACCGAGTCCATCCGCAGGGATCCGGAGTGGAACAACGGCAACTACACCACCCAGCCTCGCAG
>NZ_JBFTPJ010000075.1:0-11117 GCF_056398445.1 Variovorax sp. 01T439_2 | reverse complement strand
ATCCAAGACCGCTGGTGTGCAGGGCGCTGCACTTAATCGCCGGATCGATCCTTCCGGTATCCAGCGCAGATGGCGACCCCACTGCAAGGAATTTGATTTTTGTTCCTGACAGTTGGTCGCTGCATGAAGCGCGATCCGAGGCCCCGGCCGAAGGTCGCATTAAAAGGAGTAGACCTTGAGTCTGAATCGCAGTGAGAAAGAAGCGGTCATCAGTGATGTGACCAGCCTCGCCGCTAAAGCTCAAACGCTCGTGATGGCGGAATACCGTGGCATCACGGTGGCCGATATGACCAAACTGCGCAGCGAAGCTCGCAGCAAGGGTGTGACCCTCAGCGTGTTGAAGAACACGCTGGCACGCCGTGCTGTGGCTGGTAGCGCATTTGAGATCGTTGGCGACCAGATGACCGGCCCGCTGATCTATGGCTTTTCCGAAGACGCAGTGGCCGCCGCCAAGGTGGTGGCCGATTTCGCGAAGACCAACGACAAGTTGGTGATTCGCGGCGGCGCATTCGGCGGCAAGGCCCTGGACGTGAACGGCGTGAAGCAACTGGCCAACATCCCTTCCAAGGAAGTGCTGCTGGCGCAATTGCTGGGCTTGATGCAATCCCCGATCTCTCGTACCGCCCGCGTGCTCGCGGCGCTGGCCGAGAAGCGCGGTGGTGGCGAAGCTGCACCCGCCGATGCACCGGCAGAAGCGCAGGCTGCTTGAGCCTTGCGTTTGAGATATTCAACCCAATTGTTAGGAAACAAAAATGGCATTCGATAAAGACGCATTTCTGACCGCGCTCGACAGCATGACGGTCCTGGAACTCAACGACCTGGTGAAAGCCATCGAAGAGAAGTTCGGCGTGAGCGCCGCTGCAATGGCTGCCCCCGCCGGCGCTGGTGGTGGTGCTGCCGCTGCCGTGGCCGAAGAGCAGACCGAGTTCAACGTCATGCTGATGGATGCAGGCGCGAACAAGGTTTCGGCGATCAAGGCCGTGCGCGAAATCACCGGCCTGGGCCTCAAGGAAGCCAAGGACCTGGTGGAAGCCGCTCCCAAGGCTGTCAAGGAAGGCCTGTCGAAGGCTGACGCTGAAGCCGCCAAGAAGAAGCTGGAAGACGCCGGCGCCAAGGTGGAACTGAAGTAATTCAGACCCGCCAGAGGGCTGGAGGTGCCTGAAAAGGCCCTCCAGCCTTTGCCGCTTTCAGAGCGCACCCGAAAACCGGAAAAAAGACGGTTTTCGAGTGTCTTCTGACCCCGACTGCAGAAGACCCCTTGGTTCGGGCGATGTGCAACGCATCGCTGTCCGCCAACGGCTGGTAGTGGCCAGCCGCCAAGCAGTGGTGCCGTTCGCCCGGCACCGCTGACAAGTCGCTGAAGATCTCAAGCTCCGGAGCTCTCATGGCCCAATCGTCCGCGTACAGTTACACCGAACGCAAGCGCATCCGAAAAAGTTTCGGCAATCGCGACAGCGTCGTAGAAATCCCCTACTTGCTGCAGATGCAGAAAGACGCGTACACCGCGTTCCTGCAAGCCGGCATTCCTCCCAAACAGCGCACCGTCGAAGGCCTGCAGGCCGCGTTCGACGCTGCCTTCCCGATCGTCTCGCACAACGGTTTTGTCGAGATGAAGTTCCTCGAGTACAACCTCGCGAAGCCGGCTTTCGACGTGCGCGAGTGCCAGACCCGCGGCCTGACCTTCGCCTCGGCCGTGCGCGCCAAGGTCCAGCTCATCATCTATGACCGCGAGTCGTCGACCTCGCAGTCGAAGGTGGTCAAGGAAGTGAAGGAACAAGAGGTCTACATGGGCGAAGTGCCGCTCATGACCGACAAGGGTTCGTTCATCATCAACGGCACCGAGCGCGTGATCGTCTCGCAGCTGCACCGTTCGCCGGGCGTGTTCTTCGAACACGACAAGGGCAAGACGCACAGCTCGGGCAAGCTGCTGTTCTCGGCCCGCGTGATTCCCTACCGCGGTTCGTGGCTCGACTTCGAGTTCGACCCGAAGGACATGCTGTACTTCCGCGTCGACCGCCGCCGCAAGATGCCGGTGACGATCCTGCTGAAGGCCATCGGCCTGAACCCGGAATCGATCCTCGCGAACTTCTTCGTGAACGACAACTTCCGCCTGATGGACAGCGGCGCGCAGATGGAATTCGTTCCCGAGCGCCTGCGCGGCGAAGTCGCGCGCTTCGACATCACCGACAAGTCGGGCAAGGTCGTGGTCGCCAAGGACAAGCGCGTGACCGCGCGCCACACGCGCGAGCTCGAGCAGTCGGGCACCACGCACATCAGCGTGCCGGAAGACTTCCTGGTCGGCCGCGTCATTGCCCGCAACATCGTCGACGCCGACTCCGGCGAGATCCTGGCCAAGGCCAATGACGAACTGACCGAAGCACTGCTGAAGAAGCTGCGCACGGCCGGCGTGCAGGACATCCAGGTGATCTACACCAACGAACTCGACCAGGGCGCGTACATCTCGCAGACCCTGCGCATCGACGAGACGGTGGACGAGTTCGCCGCCCGCGTGGCCATCTACCGCATGATGCGCCCCGGCGAGCCGCCGACGGAAGACGCGGTGCAGGCCCTGTTCCAGCGCCTGTTCTACAACCCGGACACGTACGACCTGTCGCGCGTGGGCCGCATGAAGTTCAACGCCAAGGTCGGCCGCGACGAATCGACCGGCCCGATGGTGCTGACCAACGAAGACATCCTGGCCGTGGTCAAGATCCTCGTGGACCTGCGCAACGGCAACGGCGAAGTCGACGACATCGACCACCTGGGCAACCGCCGCGTGCGCTGCGTCGGCGAACTGGCCGAAAACCAGTACCGCACCGGCCTCGCCCGCATCGAGAAGGCCGTGAAGGAACGTCTGGGCCAGGCCGAGCAAGAGCCGCTGATGCCGCACGACCTGATCAACAGCAAGCCGATCTCGGCCGCGCTGAAGGAATTCTTCGGTGCTTCGCAGCTGTCGCAGTTCATGGACCAGACGAATCCGCTGTCCGAAATCACCCACAAGCGCCGCGTGTCGGCCCTTGGCCCGGGCGGTCTGACGCGCGAGCGTGCCGGCTTCGAAGTGCGCGACGTGCACGTCACCCACTACGGCCGCGTGTGCCCGATCGAAACGCCTGAAGGCCCGAACATCGGCCTGATCAACTCGCTGGCCCTGTACGCCCGCCTGAACGAATACGGCTTCATCGAGACGCCGTACCGCCGCGTGGTCGACAGCAAGGTCACCAACGAGATCGACTACCTGTCGGCCATCGAGGAAGGCAAGTACGTCATCGCCCAGGCCAATGCGGTCCTGGACAAKGAAGGCAAGCTGACCGGCGACCTGGTTTCCGCGCGTGAAGCCGGCGAATCGATCCTGGTCGGTGCCGAGCGCATCCAGTACATGGACGTGTCGCCCGCGCAGATCGTGTCGGTGGCTGCCTCGCTCGTGCCCTTCCTCGAGCACGACGACGCGAACCGCGCGCTGATGGGCGCCAACATGCAGCGCCAGGCCGTGCCGGTGCTGCGCCCCGAGAAGCCGATGGTCGGCACCGGTATCGAGCGCGTCTCCGCGGTCGACTCCGGCACCGTGGTCACGGCCACCCGCGGCGGTATCGTCGACTACGTCGACGCGACCCGCATCGTGGTGCGCGTGAACGACGCCGAAGCGGCAGCCGGTGAAGTCGGTGTGGACATCTACAACCTGATCAAGTATCAGCGTTCGAACCAGAACACCAACATCCACCAGCGCCCGATCGTCAAGCGCGGCGACAAGATCGCCAAGGGCGACGTGGTGGCCGACGGCGCATCGACCGACMTCGGYGAACTGGCCCTSGGCCAGAACATGCTGATCGCSTTCATGCCSTGGAACGGCTACAACTTCGAAGACTCGATCCTGATCTCGGAACGCGTCGTCGCCGAAGACCGCTACACCTCGATCCACATCGAGGAGCTGGTGGTGATGGCCCGCGACACCAAGCTCGGTGCCGAGGAAATCACGCGCGACATCCCGAACCTGGCCGAGCAGCAGCTCAACCGCCTGGACGAATCCGGCATCATCTACGTGGGTGCCGAAGTGCAGCCGGGCGACACGCTGGTGGGCAAGGTCACGCCGAAGGGCGAGACCACGCTGACGCCTGAAGAGAAGCTGCTGCGCGCCATCTTCGGCGAGAAGGCTTCCGACGTGAAGGACACCTCGCTGCGCGTGGACCAGGGCTCGCAAGGCACCGTGATCGACGTGCAGGTGTTCACCCGCGARGGCATCACGCGCGACAAGCGCGCCCAGCAGATCATCGACGACGAGCTCAAGCGCTTCCGCCTCGACCTGAACGACCAGCTTCGCATCGTCGAAGCCGACGCGTTCGACCGTATCGAGAAGCTCCTGACCGGCAAGGTTGCCAACGGCGGCCCGAACAAGCTGGCCAAGGGCACCAAGCTCGACAAGGCCTACCTGTCGTCGGTCGAGAAGTTCCACTGGTTCGACATCCGCCCGGCGGACGACGAAGTGGCCACGCAGCTCGAGTCGATCAAGAACTCGCTGGAGCAGACGCGCCACAGCTTCGACCTCGCGTTCGAGGAAAAGCGCAAGAAGCTCACGCAGGGCGACGAGCTGCCCGCAGGCGTGCTCAAGATGGTCAAGGTCTACCTGGCCGTCAAGCGCCGCCTGCAACCCGGCGACAAGATGGCCGGCCGCCACGGCAACAAGGGTGTGGTGTCGAAGATCGTTCCGGTCGAAGACATGCCCCACATGGCCGACGGCACGCCGTGCGACATCTGCCTGAATCCGCTGGGCGTGCCCTCGCGGATGAACGTGGGCCAGGTGCTCGAAGTGCACCTGGGCTGGGCCGGCAAGGGCATCGGCCACCGCATCGGCGACCTGCTGCAGCAGGAGGCCAAGGTGGCCGAGCTGCGCAAGTTCATGGAGCAGCTGTACAACGGCTCGGGCCGTCCGGAAGACCTCAGCCAGCTGAGCGACTCCGACGTGCTCGCCATGGCAGCCAACCTGCAGAGCGGTGCGACCTTCGCCACGCCGGTGTTCGACGGCGCCTCGGAAGAGGAAATCCGCGGCATGCTGAAGCTCGCCTATCCGGACGACATCGCCAAGCTCAAGGGCCTGACCGAGACGCGCACCCAGGCCTACCTGTACGACGGCCGCACCGGCGAACAGTTCGAGCGTCCGGTCACCGTCGGCTACATGCACTTCCTGAAGCTGCACCACCTGGTGGACGACAAGATGCACGCCCGTTCGACCGGCCCGTACTCGCTCGTCACCCAGCAGCCGCTGGGCRGCAAGGCGCAGTTCGGCGGCCAGCGTTTCGGCGAAATGGAAGTGTGGGCGCTGGAAGCCTACGGCGCCGCCTACGTGCTGCAGGAAATGCTGACTGTGAAGTCCGACGACGTGCAAGGCCGTACCAAGGTGTACGAAAGCATCGTCAAGGGCGAGCACTCGATCGAAGCCGGCATGCCGGAATCGTTCAACGTGCTGGTCAAGGAAATTCGTTCGCTGGGGCTCGACATCGAGCTCGAGCGTTCTTAATTTGAAAAGGGAAAGAGTCTTATGAAATCGCTACTCGACCTGTTCAAGCAATTCACGCCCGATGAGCATTTCGATGCCATCAAGATCGGCATGGCTTCGCCCGAGAAGATCCGTTCGTGGTCTTTCGGCGAGGTGAAGAAGCCCGAGACGATCAACTACCGCACGTTCAAGCCCGAGCGCGACGGCCTCTTCTGCGCGAAGATCTTCGGCCCCAYCAAGGACTACGARTGCCTGTGCGGCAAGTACAAGCGCMTGAAGCACCGCGGCGTGATCTGCGAGAAGTGCGGCGTCGAAGTCACGCAGACCAAGGTGCGCCGCGAGCGCATGGGCCACATCGACCTGGCCGCGCCCTGCGCGCACATCTGGTTCCTGAAGTCGCTGCCGTCGCGCCTGGGCCTCGTGCTCGACATGACGCTGCGCGACATCGAACGCGTGCTGTACTTCGAAGCCTACGTGATCACCGACCCCGGCATGACCCCGCTGAAGAAGTTCGGCATCATGTCCGAGGACGACTATGACGCGAAGCGCAAGGAATACGGCGACGAGTTCGTCGCCAAGATGGGCGCCGAAGGCATCAAGGACCTGCTCGAAGGCATCGAACTCGACAGCGAGATCGAACGCCTGCGCGGCGACCTGACCGGCTCCGAAGTCAAGGTCAAGAAGAACTCCAAGCGCCTGAAGGTGCTGGAAGCCTTCCGCAAGTCGGGCATCAAGCCCGAGTGGATGGTGCTCGACGTGCTGCCCGTGCTGCCGCCGGACCTGCGTCCGCTGGTGCCGCTGGACGGCGGCCGCTTCGCGACCTCCGACCTGAACGACCTGTACCGCCGCGTCATCAACCGCAATTCGCGCCTGCGCCGCCTGCTGGAACTCAAGGCTCCGGAAATCATTGCTCGCAATGAAAAGCGGATGCTGCAAGAAGCAGTCGACTCGCTGCTGGACAACGGCCGTCGCGGCAAGGCCATGACGGGCGCCAACAAGCGCGCGCTGAAGTCGCTCGCCGACATGATCAAGGGCAAGAGCGGCCGCTTCCGCCAGAACCTGCTGGGCAAGCGCGTCGACTACTCGGGCCGTTCGGTCATCGTGGTGGGCCCGACGCTCAAGCTGCACCAGTGCGGCCTGCCCAAGCTGATGGCGCTCGAGCTGTTCAAGCCCTTCATCTTCTCGCGCCTGGAAGCCATGGGCATCGCGACCACGATCAAGGCTGCCAAGAAGGAAGTCGAATCGGGCACGCCGGTGGTCTGGGACATCCTGGAAGAAGTGATCAAGGAACACCCGGTCATGCTGAACCGTGCRCCTACSCTGCACCGTTTSGGCATCCAGGCGTTCGARCCGMWSCTKRTYGAAGGCAAGGCRATCCAGCTKCACCCGCTGGTYTGYGSSGCCTTCAACGCCGACTTCGACGGCGACCAGATGGCCGTCCACGTGCCGCTGTCGGTGGAAGCGCAGATGGAAGCCCGCACGCTGATGCTGGCCTCCAACAACGTGCTGTTCCCGGCTTCGGGCGAACCGTCGATCGTTCCTTCGCAGGACGTGGTGCTGGGTCTGTACTACACGACCCGCGACCGCATCAACGGCAAGGGCGAGGGCCTGATCTTCTCCGACATCGGTGAAGTGCAGCGCGCGCTGGACGCCAACGAAGTCGAGCTCACCGCCAAGGTGGCAGTGCGCATCACGGAATACACCAAGGACAAGGAAACCGGCGAATTCACGCCTTCCACGTCGCTGGTGGACACCACCGTGGGCCGCGCCCTGCTGTCCGAGATCCTGCCCAAGGGCCTGCCGTTCTCGAACATCAACAAGGCGCTGAAGAAGAAGGAAATCTCCAAGCTCATCAACGTCTCGTTCCGCAAGTGCGGCCTCAAGGAGACCGTGGTGTTCGCCGACAAGCTGCTGCAGAACGGCTTCCGCCTGGCCACCAAGGCCGGCATCTCGATCGCCATCGACGACATGCTGGTGCCCGCTGAAAAGCACGGCATCATCGAGCGTTCGGCCAAGGAAGTGAAGGAGATCGAGCAGCAGTACGTCTCCGGTCTCGTGACTTCCGGCGAACGCTACAACAAGGTGGTGGACATCTGGGGCAAGGCCGGCGACGAAGTGTCGAAGGTCATGATGGCCAAGCTCTCGAAGCAGAAGGTCATCGACCGCCACGGCAAGGAAGTGGAGCAGGAGTCGTTCAACTCCATCTACATGATGGCCGACTCCGGCGCCCGCGGTTCCGCAGCGCAGATCCGCCAGGTGGCCGGCATGCGCGGCCTGATGGCCAAGCCGGACGGCTCGATCATCGAGACGCCCATCACCGCGAACTTCCGCGAAGGCCTGAACGTGCTGGAGTACTTCATCTCCACCCACGGTGCCCGAAAGGGCCTGGCCGACACGGCGCTGAAGACGGCGAACTCGGGCTACCTGACCCGCCGCCTGGTCGACGTGACGCAAGACCTGGTCGTGACCGAGCAGGACTGCGGCACGCACGGCGGCTACCTGATGCGCGCCATCGTCGAAGGCGGTGAAGTCATCGAATCGCTGCGCGACCGTATCCTCGGCCGCTCGGCGGCCGACGACGTGCTGCACCCGGAAAACCGCTCGGTGCTGCTGAAGGCCGGCGAGATGTTCGACGAGGACAACATCGAAGAGCTCGAGGCGCAAGGCGTCGACGAGGTCAAGGTGCGTACCGCGCTGACCTGCGAAACCCGCTTCGGCATCTGCGCGACCTGCTACGGCCGCGACCTGGGCCGCGGCGGCCTGATCAACATCGGCGAAGCCGTCGGTGTGATCGCTGCGCAGTCCATCGGCGAACCCGGCACGCAGCTCACSATGCGTACCTTCCACATCGGTGGTGCGGCATCGCGTGCGGCGGTGGCCTCGAGCGTCGAAGCCAAGTCCAACGGCGTGATCGGCTTCAACGCCACGATGCGCTACGTGACCAACAGCAAGAACGAGCTGGTGGTGATTGCACGTTCGGGCGAGATCGTCATCCATGACGAGCACGGCCGCGAGCGCGAACGCCACAAGGTGCCGTACGGCGCGATCCTGGCGGTCAAGGCCGACCAGCAGATCAAGGCCGGCCACGTGCTCGCCAACTGGGATCCGCTGACGCGCCCGATCATCACGGAATTCGCCGGCAAGACGCAGTTCGAGAACGTGGAAGAAGGCCTCACCGTCGCCAAGCAGGTGGACGAAGTGACCGGCCTGTCGACCCTGGTCGTGATCGATCCGAAGCGCCGCGGCGCTGCCAAGGTCGTGCGCCCGCAGGTGAAGCTCATCGACGCCTCCGGCGCCGAAGTGAAGATCCCGGGCACCGACCACTCGGTGACGATCGGCTTCCCGATCGGCGCCCTGGTGCAGATCCGCGACGGCCAGGACGTGGGCCCCGGCGAAGTGCTGGCGCGTATTCCGGTCGAAGGCCAGAAGACCCGCGACATCACCGGCGGTCTGCCGCGCGTTGCCGAGCTGTTCGAAGCCCGTTCGCCGAAGGACAAGGGCATGCTGGCCGAGATGACCGGTACCGTGTCGTTCGGCAAGGAAACCAAGGGCAAGATCCGCCTGCAGATCACCGATCCCGAAGGCACCGTCTGGGAAGACCTCGTGCCGAAGGAAAAGAACATCCTGGTGCACGAAGGCCAGGTGGTGAACAAGGGCGAAAGCGTGGTCGACGGCCCGGCGGACCCGCAGGACATCCTGCGCCTGCTGGGTTCGGAAGAACTCGCGCGCTACATCGTGGACGAGGTGCAGGACGTGTACCGCCTGCAGGGTGTGAAGATCAACGACAAGCACATCGAGGTGATCGTTCGCCAGATGCTGCGCCGCGTCGTGGTCGACAACATCGGCGAGACCGGCTACATCTCCGGCGAACAGGTCGAACGCAGCGAAATGCTCAACACCAACGACGCCCTGCGCGCCGAAGGCAAGATCCCCGCGACGTTCACCAACCTGCTGCTGGGTATCACGAAGGCGTCGCTGTCGACCGACTCGTTCATCTCTGCCGCTTCGTTCCAGGAAACGACGCGCGTGCTGACCGAAGCCGCGATCATGGGCAAGCGCGACGAGCTGCGCGGCCTGAAGGAAAACGTCATCGTCGGCCGCCTGATCCCCGCGGGCACCGGCATGGCCTACCACCAGGCGCGCAAGGCCAAGGATCAGATGGACGAGGCCGAGCGCCGCGCCATCGCCGAATCCGAAGCCGCCGAACTGGCCGGTTCGACCAGCGATGTTTCCACCACGGCCGACGCCAGCGAAGGCGCCGCGTCCGAATAACTGGTTAGCATCACCGGCCATGACCGGTATCCGACGCCCCCCGACCGCCCCTGGTTGGGGGGCGTTTTTCTTTGAGTTGTCTATTGCGAGGCATTTTTGCCGATGAGCGTGTTGCCCGATTCGATGGTTGGCTGGATCGTCATTGCCGTGCTGCTGTTCTGGTTCGTGGGCGCGTACAACCGGCTCGTGCGGCTGCGCGCGGCCGTGCTCCAGGCCTATGCGACGCTCGACGCGGCCCTGCGGAAGCAGCTGGACTTCGTCCAGGCCAGCATCACGGCCGCCCTGCCGGAAAAGGACGCGTCGAGCCACTCGTCGGCCGTGGCGCCGCTGCAGGCCGCCACCAACCAGCTTGCGACCCTGCTGGGCGCCACCCGCCTGCATCCGCTCGACCCCGGCGGCATGGCCGCGCTGGCCACGGCGCTGCAGGTGCTGATCACGGCCTGGCAGCGCCAGCATCCGGACGCGGTGACGGTCTTCGAGGCGGACGGAACGCTCTCGCGGCCGGCGCCGCTGCTGCCGGCCGGCGCCGGTGCCGGTTCGGCCTCCGGCACACTGGAACCCATGGCCTGGCCCGAGCCTTCGGCCGCCGCGGAAATCGCACGCAGCCAGTTCAACCTGGCGGTGGGGCAGTACAACGCCGCCATCGTCCAGTTTCCTGCGTTGCTGGTGGCATGGATGGTGCGTTTGCGTCCGGCCGCGCCGCTGCTTTGAAGTTGTCCAGACGCCGGCGTTGCATTTTTTCTCCGTACGCTCGCGGGGCGCCGCGCCAGCCGCGCGCCCGTTGACGCCCATTACCATCGCCCCAACTTGTCAGAACTAACTTCCGATCATTCCGCCGGCACCGCGCCGCCGATGCAACCTCCGCTGTGGCGCCAGCTGCAGCTGACCGCAGCGGCGCTCGCGTCGATTCGTGCCGGCAGCTCGGGCACCGTCGCGTTCGAAGCCGTCGAGCCCGCCATGCGCCCCGGCGTGCAGGCGCTCGGCTTCCAGGTGCTGCGCTGGCTCGGCCGCGCCGAGGCCCTGCGCCGCCACCTGGCCAAGCGCACGCCGCCGCCGTTGCCCGACGCGCTCCTGTGCACCGCATTGGCGCTGGCCTGGGATGCGCAGCACGCGCCCTACGAGCCCTTCACACTGGTTGACCAGGCCGTCGAGGCGGCAAAGCGCAACCCCGCCACGCGCGCCCAGGCGAGCTTCATCAACGCCTGCCTGCGCCGCTTCCTGCGCGAGCGCGACGAACTCGTGGCCGCCACCGACCATGAGCCGGTCGCACAGTGGAACCATCCGCGCTGGTGGATCGAGCGGCTCAAGCGCGACCATCCGCGCGATTGGCAGCGGGTGCTTGCCGCCGACAACGCGC
>NZ_JBFTPJ010000074.1:0-14908 GCF_056398445.1 Variovorax sp. 01T439_2 | reverse complement strand
GTGTCAACACCGCGCGACGACTTGGAGCGCGTCTGTTGACTTTTTGAAACTAAAGTTCCAATAATCTCACATTGAGAACTATAAGGTTACTTTGCTACAGCAAGCCCCGTGGTCCTCAACCCCGTCTTCACAACTCTTTTTTTAACCAGTCGGCGTTCACCATGAAAAAACTCTCCCTCATCGTTGCAGCCACCCTTGCAGTCACCACCAGCGCTGTCTTGGCAGCCACGAGCCCGGCCACGGCCACGTTCCAGGTCCTGATCACTGTCGCCAAGGCCTGCTCGGTCGTGGCAGGCGCCGGCTCGAAGATCGACTTCGGCACGGTCGATTCGTCGGCCACGGGCCYGAGCGGCACCAGCAACATCAGCGTGACCTGCTCCAAGACCACGCCTTACAACATCGGCCTGCTGCCTTCGAACAACAACACCACCGGCGCCGGCGTGATGAGCCCCGCGAGCGGTTCGGACACGGTGGCCTACCAGCTCCGTTCGGTGAGCGCTACGGGCTCGGTCTGGGGCAGCACGGCAACGTCCACCGCCGTGGGCAACGGCGTGGCCGGCACCGGCACCGGCGCGGCACAGACGATTCCCGTGTACGCCACGGTCGCCAGCGCCAACGTGACGCCTGGCGCCTACTCGGACACGGTGACGGTCCAGGTCAACTACTGATCGATTGATCGATCGATTGCCGCCCATGCGCCGCCTGCTTCGCCACACCGCTGTTCTCGCGCTTGCCCTGGTGCAGGCGGTTGCATCGGCCAGCGGGCTGCAGGTGTCGCCGGTCACGCTGACGCTGCAGGCCACGCAAAACGCGGAAGGCCTTTGGCTCAGCAACACGGGCGACACGGTGGTGCATGCGCAGGTGCGCGTCTATCACTGGGCGCAGGAAAACGGCACCGAAAAGCTGACGCCCTCGCGCGAACTGCTGGTCAGTCCGCCGATGGTGCAGCTGGCCGCCTCCGACAGGCAGCTGATCCGCGTGATTCGCACGGGCGTTCCGGCCGGCACGGTCGAAGGCTCTTACCGGGTGGTGATTGACGAGCTGCCGGTGGAGATGAAGGAAAAGAAGGGCCTGCAGCTGGTGCTGCGCTATTCGGTTCCGATCTTCATTGCAGCGGCGGG
This sequence comes from Variovorax sp. 01T439_2, assembly GCF_056398445.1. Taxonomy (NCBI): domain Bacteria; kingdom Pseudomonadati; phylum Pseudomonadota; class Betaproteobacteria; order Burkholderiales; family Comamonadaceae; genus Variovorax; species Variovorax sp. 01T439_2. Next base: position 13,787 of record NZ_JBFTPJ010000074.1, on the reverse strand, counting down.
CGCGCAATCGTCCGAGCCGCAGCTCGCATGGTCGCTGCGCCGCGAAGAAGGCCAGGCCGTGCTCGAAGTGGCCAACACCGGCGGCATGCATGCGCAGCTTGCCGATGTGGAATTTCTCGACACGGTGGGCCGCCGCACGCCGGTGCATGCCGGCCTGCTGGGCTACGTTTTGCCGGGTGCGCGCATGCGCTGGCCACTGAAGACTTCCGCGGAGGCTTTTGCCCTCGGCGGCATCCTGGAAACGAAGATCAATGGCAACGCGACGCAGGAAAAAATCCCGCCGCTCCCACGCGCCCGCTGAGCGCCTGCTGCCACTGCTGCTTCTTTCCGGCCTGATGTCTTTTGCCGCCCAGGCTGAGAATGCCGCAGCCGGCTCGAGCGCATCTTTGGTCGCGCCCGCGGAGGGCGAGCTGGCCGGCCCCACCGGCAGCGACCTTTATCTGGACCTGAGCCTCAACGGCAACCCGCAGGGGCTGGTGCACTTTGGCCTGCGCGGCCAGGAGCTGTGGGCCAGTGCCGCCACGCTGCGGCAACTGGGCTTTGTGCTGCCGGCGGGGGTGTCGGACCCGGTGCGGCTCAAGAGCCTTCCGGGGCTGCAGATCAAGTACGACGCTGCAACCCAGAGCGTTGAAATCAATGCCTCGGCCGAGGTGCTGCGCCTGCCTACCACGGTGGTGGACACGTCGACCACCATCGTGCCTAAGGCCAGTGCTTCGCCCGGCCTGCTGCTCAACTACGACCTGTACGGCACGCAAGGCCGCGGCAATACGTCGAGCCTGAACGCGCTGACCGAGCTGCGCGCGTTCACCGGAAGCACGGTGCTCAGCAACACGATGATGTCGCGCTCGACCCGCCTCCCGAGYGAAGGCTGGACGCACGATTCGGTGCGGCTGGACACCACGCTGAGCACCTCGTTCCCTGAAGACATGCTGACGCTGCGCGTGGGCGACACGACCACGGCCTCGCTGCCATGGTCGCGCTCCACCCGCATCGGCGGCGTCCAGCTGTCGCGCAACTTTGCGCTGCAGCCCTATCGCACCACCACCCCGCTGCCCGCCTTCCTGGGGGCGGCCGCGCTGCCTTCGCAGGTGGAGCTGTACATCAACGGCATGCGGCAGTACACGGGCCAGGTGCCGGCGGGGCCGTTCCAGCTGAAGACGGTGCCCAGCATCAATGGCGCGGGCAATGCGCAGGTGGTGTTGACCGATGCCTTCGGGCGCGCGACGACGCTCGACTTTTCCTTGTACGACACGCAGCGGCTGCTGGAGGCGGGCCTGTCGGACTGGTCGGTGGACCTGGGCATGGTGCGCAAGGACTACGGCCTGCGCTCGTTCCAATACGGCAGCGATCCGGCGGCCAGCGGCACCTGGCGCTATGGCGTGAACAACAGCTTCACGGTGGAAGCTCACGGCGAAGCAACCAAGGGATTGGTCAAGGCCGGCGTGGGCGGCGCCTGGCTGCTCGGCCAGAGCGGCGTGCTGGCGGGCGCAGTGGCGCACAGCAGCTACCGCTCGGAGCAAGGCTCGCTGGTCAACCTGGGCTACAGCTGGCGCGACAACCACTTCAACTTTGCGGTCGAGGGCACGCGCACCTACGGCGAGTACCGCGACGTGGCGTCGCTGTACGGCAGCGCGCCGCCACGCGGATCGGGTCGCGCTTCCGTCGGCTACACCACCGGGAGCTTTGGCAGCTTTGGCCTGAGCTACCTGTACCTGCGCTATCCGGCGCAGGCGGCGACGCGGCTGGCCAGCGTCTACTGGTTCAGCGCGATTGGCCGTAGCGCCTCGGTGAACGTGAGCCTCAACCAGAACCTGGACAACCGGCGCGAACGCAGCCTGTACGTGGGCTTCACCTGGGCGCTGGACGGCAAGATCACGGCCAGCACCGGCGTGCAGCGCGACGGCGACCGCACCACCTTCTCGGCCGACGCGCAAAGCTCGATTCCGGGCGAAGGCGGCATCGGCTGGCGCGCGGGCCTGCGCCAGGGCGGCGGCCAGAACGGCGGCCAGGCCGAGGTCGACTACCTGGGCCGCTACGGCCGCGCAATGGCCGGCATCAGCGTGCTGGGCGACAGCCGCTATGCCTACGCGGGCGCCACCGGCTCGATCGCGTTCATGGGCGGCCAGCCCTTTGCGGCGCGGCGCATCGACGATGCCTTTGCGGTGGTTTCCACCGACGGCATCGCGGGCGTGCCGGTAAGGCTGGAGAACCGCGACATCGGCACCACGGACAGCCACGGCATGTTGCTGGTGGCGCCGCTGCGCGCCTACCAGAACAACCAGCTGTCGATCGACCCGATGCAGCTGCCGGCCGATGTGCGCATCGAACGCGTGAAGACGGTGGCCACGCCGAGCGACCGCGCCGGCACCTTGGTGCGCTTTGGCATCACGCCGGTGAATGCGGCGGCGCTGCTGCTGGCGGACGAGGCGGGCAAGCCGCTGCCGCTGGGCAGCCGGGTGCGCGTGAACGGCAGCACCGGCGAGCCGGCGCTGGTGGGCTTTGACGGCGCCGTGTACCTGGAATCGCTGCAGGCGCGCAACACGCTCGAGGTGCAGACGCCGGGCGGCGGCCGCTGCCGCGTGAGCTTCGACTATCGCAAGGAAGGCGCAGGCATTCCGCAGATCGGGCCGCTGCGCTGCATCAGGGAGGGGAAGACGCCATGAGCTTTTCTTTGAGCCGCACTTTGCGGGTGCTGCGTTTGCCGCTGTTTTGTGTGCTGCTGTGGTGGGTGGGCGCGGGCAGCGCGCAGGCGCAGGTCAGCTGCTCGGCGACGATGTCGAACGTGGCTTTCGGCACGGTCGAACTGGTCGACGGGAGCGCGCCAACCACCACCGCCACGCTGGCCTACAACTGCACCAACACCGGCAGCACCTCCATTTTTGTCAGGGTCTGCTTCAACATTGGCGACGGCGCCGAAAGCCTGACGAATTTCAATCCGCGCGTCATGAAGAGCGGCACAAACACCTTGAAGTTTCAGCTTTATCAGGGGGTGAGCAGCGTTATCTGGGGTTCGAACGGCAACGCGGTGGTGCCGAATCCCTTCTTCGTCGATTTGAACATTCCTCGCCAGAGGCAGGGCACGCCGGGAAGCTCGCCGGGAAACACCACCATGCGCGGGGATCTGGTTGCCCTCCAGGGCACCACACCTCCAGGCTTCTACCAGGACAACTTCAGCGGTATTCACACCTCGATCACGTTCACGGCGAACGCGTCCGCCGCGCCGACGACGTGCAACGGCTCGTCGTCGGGCAACTTTCCCTTCGTGGTCAGCGCGACTGTCTCGAAGAGCTGCCTGGTCACGGCCGACCCGCTGAACTTCGGCACCATCGACGGCCTGCCGGGCGCAGCCAATTCCGACCAGACCAGCACGATCAACGTCACCTGCACCACGCCCACCGCCTACACCGTGGCGCTGTCGCCCTCCAACAATTCGACGACCGGCGCCGGGATCATGTCGCCGACGGGCGGCGTGCCGGCCAACACGGACACGGTGCCCTACCGGCTCTACCGCGATGCCGCCCGCTCCAGCCCCTGGGGCAGCGTCACGAATTCCAACACCGTCGCAGGCACCGGCACGGGCTCGGCCCAGGCGCTGACCGTGTACGGCCGCGTCCTTGGCAGCAACGTCAACGTGCGGCCGGACAGCTACCTGGACACCGTGACGGTCACCGTGACCTACTGAACGGCCAAGGCCAGCGGGAAAGCCCTTCCAAAAAAAGCACGGGCGGCCTTAATTTTCCGGCTACTCTGCCGATAACCCAAGTTGGGGCATCGATGCGATGCCCTCCACCGAGGTTGCGAGGAGAGGAGGTCCCATGTCCGGAAACATGTTGTCCCGTGCGGGTTCGGCCGGCCCGCCGCTTCCACCGCGTGCGGCCCGCACGGCGGCCGCCGTCGGCATGATGCTGCTGTTGCCGCTGCGGCTCGGCTCCGCGGAGCCGACGCACGGCCCGCACAGCGCCGCGGCGCGGTTCAACGTGACGATGATCGTCCTGCCGACCTTCAAGGTGCTCCAGGTCACGCCGGTCAATGGCGGGCACGAATACCGCGTCTGGACCAACATGAAGTCGGTGCTCATCAAGGGCCGCGAGTACCAGTTCGACAAGATCGGCGAGACGAGCTTCACGGTAGCCGGCACCACCGCCGACGGCCTCGACACCCTCGACCCCACCTGGCGCAGCGCCATCGGCGCCATGGCTGCCATCACGGCCCGCGCCGCGCCGCGAACGGCCGGTGCTGCTGCTGCAGAGGGGGACGGGAGCAATTCGATGCGGGTGACGGTGACTTACTGAGCGTGATGGGGGCGGCGAGCGCCCCCCTCAGATCATCCTGCCTTGCGCGGCACAGGCGTATTGAGCAACTGCTGCTCCCAAAGATACGCGACGCCGCTGCCGGCGAAGTGCTGGATGAGAATCTCGGTCAGTTCCTCGACGTGCTCGGTGCGCGCCCAATCGCGTTGCCATTCGCCACAGAGCGCCATCACGGTCATCACGTTCGCGCCGGCCGCGATCATGCGCTGGATGGCAACTTCGTGAGACTCCTTCGAAATGCCGCCCGACGCGTCGGTGATCACGGTCACATCCCAGCCTTCGCCGGCGGCCTGGATGACAGGCATTGCGACGCAGACCTCGGTCCACAGGCCGGCGATGATCAGCTGCTTGCGGCCAGTCGCCTTGACGACGCTCACCACGTTCTCGTCCTGCCAGGTGTTCACCCAGGTGCGATCGATGACTTCCTGGTCTGGAAATACGTCGGTGACCTGCTTGAAGAGAAGTCCACCGCGCGCCGCGATCACGCTGGTGAGAATGGTCGGAACATTGAAGGCTTTTGCCAGCTTCGCCAGCGCGGTCGTGTTGTTCACCACGGCCTGCGGGTCATGGCTGTTCAGGTTGGAGAGCTGGTAGGGCTGGTGGTCGATGAGAACGAGTACCGAGTCTTCGGGGCGAAGAAGCGAAGCCAGGCCGTTGCGAAAAGTCATTGATGAATCCTTTGTTTCGGTTGTGAGCGGGACATTGCTTGCCCCGAAGCAGGATTCTGTTGTTCCTCTTTTTGATGCGGTAGTACCATTTCGCGGCGAGCTGTGTCGCGCAATGAGGAACACCAAATTGGACATCGAAGAGCTGCGGACCTTCGTGGAAGTTGCCGATGCCGGCGGGGTTTCGTCTGCTGCGCTGCGGCTTGGGGTGTCCAAGTCGATCGTCAGCCGCCGCCTCTTCAGGCTTGAAGAGGAGCTTGGCGTGCAGCTGCTCGCGCGATCCACCCGCGGGGCTGCTCTCACAGAAGCCGGGGCCACGTTCCGGGACCATGCAGCCAGGGTCTGCGCCGAGATCGACGTGGCCAGGGAAACGATCCTGCCCGCTGGCGACCTTCGCGGGCGCTTGCGTGTTGCTGCGCCGTTTTCACTGGGCCCGACCCACTTCGCGCCCATCCTTGCGGAGATGGCACGACGGCACCCCGGGCTTCACATCCAGACCTGCTACAGCGACCGCTTCGTCGATCTCATCGCGGAGGGCTACGACTGTGCGATACGGGTCGGCTATCTCCCGGACTCCAACCTGATTGCAAGACGCATCGGCCCGGTGCATGGAAAGCTCGTTGCGAGTCCGGCCTATGTCAAGGCGCATGGATCGCCCGAGACACCGGAGGAGCTCCTGGCCCACGAGGCCCTCATGCAGGGAACCGAAGCCTGGCACCTCACGGATGGCGACAAGACCATCACGGTTCGCCCGCAAGGGCGCTTCAAGGCCGACAACGGCACGGCGCTGGTCGCCGCTGCCACGGCAGGACTGGGCATCGCCTACCTGCCCGATTGGCTCACCCATGAACACGTGGCCTCTGGGGCACTGGTGCCGGTCATGACGCGTCATCCGCCACCGCCGGCAGGTGCCTATGTCGTCCGGCCGCCCGGCCAGCATCCCGCACGGAAGATTCGGGTCCTCACCGAACTGCTGATCGAGTATTGCGACGGGCCTGCGCATCCTGTGGGAGCCGCCGCGGTTTGATGGGGTGCGTTGGCCGAACAGTGCTTGCCCTCGGCAGGGGGCTATAAAGCACTTTTGGGAACCTGCAGCACATCGCCATGCAAAGCCAACCCGCCTCCCCTGCAAGCGCAACCCTCCTGGAGGACACGGTACCGATCGTCGAGCAGTTGCCGGTCGGCATTTTTCGCAAGGACACCGAGGGGCGCTTCACCTTCGTCAATGCCAGGTTCTGCGAACTCAAGGGCATGCCTGCAGAACGCATCCTGGGCCGCACGCCTGCGGAGATCGACTCCGACGAGGCGGCTTCCTGGCAGGTGATCGAGTCTGCGGTGCGGGGGCCTGACGGCACGGCCATCGGCAGCCAGGGAGTCTTGCTCGACGCGGCCCCGCGCAACCAGGAAGAGGACGACGCCATGCTGGCCAACGAGCGCGAGCTGCTTCGCGCGCTGCTGGACAACTCTCCGGACCACATCTACTTCAAGGACGCGCAGTCCCGCTTCATCAAGACCAGCACGGCGCAGGCGCTGGAGTTTGGAATGGCCACACCCGAAGGGCTGGTGGGAAAGTCGGACTTCGATGTCTTTTCCGAAGAGCATGCGCGTCCGGCGTTCGAGGACGAGCAGGAGATCATCCGCACGGGTGTGCCGATGATCGGCAAGATCGAAAAGGAAACCTGGATCGACGGGCGGCCCGACACCTGGGCCTTGACGACGAAGATGCCCCTGCGAAACCGTGCGGGCCGGATCGTCGGAACCTTCGGCATCACCAAGAACATCTCCGACCTGAAGGAGGCGGAGCGCCAGGTTGCCGAGGTGAACAAGCAGCTGGTCGAGGCCTCGCACCTGGCCGGCATGGCCCGCATCGCCACCAACGTGCTGCACAACGTCGGCAATGTGCTCAACAGCGTGAACGTGTCCGCGGCGCTCATTCTTTCGCGCGTTCGCGCCTCCAAGGCCCCGGGGCTTGCGCGGGCCGTCCAGCTGATGGAAGAGCACGCGGACGACCTGGGCGCGTTCCTCGCTTCGGACCCCAAGGGCAAGGTGCTTCCGGGCTATCTGCGCCAGCTGGCCTCGGCGCTGGTGGCAGAGCAGAACGACGCCATCAAGGAGCTGGCGGCACTGGGCAAGAACGTGGAACACATCAAGGAGATCATTGCCGCGCAGCAGGCCTACGCCGGCGCATCGAGGCTGCTGGAAAAGGTGCAGGTCCGCGAACTGGTGGACGATGCATTGCGCATCAACGCCGAGGCGCTGGCGCAGCGCCGGATGGTGGTGGAAAAAGAGATTGCGCCTCTTCCCGAACTGCTGCTGGACCAGGGGCGGATCTTGCAGATCCTGGTGAACCTGATCAGCAACGCCGAGCAGGCCATGGACGGCGTGACCGACCGCGAGCCCCGGCTCACGGTGCGCGTGGAGCTGGTGGCGGGCCAGCGGCTGCGCATCTGCGTGGCGGACAACGGCGTGGGCATTGCGACGCAGGCCCTGTCCCAGGTGTTCGTGCACGGGTTCACCACGAAAAAGACCGGCCATGGATTCGGCCTGCACAGCGCCGTGATCGCCGCGCATGAAATGGGCGGAACCCTCACGGCCCACAGCGACGGGCCGGGCACCGGCGCGGYGTTCACGCTGGAGCTTCCGGTGGAAACATGAGTACCTCGATGCGCCGCCCGAAACCGAAGTACCGCCCCGCAACATCCGCGCCGAGCTGTGCTCCTTATGCACGCACCGGCTAAGCAATACCGAAAGCCTTCTTTGGCAAGCGCGTGAGCCGCGCGTAGCCTGCGGCGTTCCTTTCCCTTCCAAGGAACCCGCAGATGAACGATCGTTTGAACCGCGTGCATGCCTCGCGCTCCGCCGCCGTGAAGGCCGGCCTCGACCATCCCGTGATCGACACGGATGTCCACGTCAACGACTACGCGCCCGTACTCGAGGATTACGTGGCGCAGTACGGCGGCAGCAAGCTGGTCGACGCGCTGCGCAAGGCGCTGGGCGGACGCTTCGTCACGCGCAATGGCGGCGGCAAGGACTGGTACCAGCAGACGGCCGAGGAGCGCCAGTTCCACCGCACGCTGCGCGCGCCCTGGYGGGCCCGCGTGACGCGCAACACCTACGACCTGGCCACCTACACGCTGCCCGCGCTGCTCTACGAGCGCCTGGGCGAGCAGGGCTCGGACTATTCGATCCTGTTCCCCAACGACGTGCTCTCGCCCGCCGCGGCCGGCAGCGAATACCGCCAGCCGCTGCATCGCGCCATCAACCACTTCCACGCCGACCAGTACCGGCCGTATGCCGACCGCCTGACGCCGGTGGCGGGCATTCCGCTGCACACGCCGCAGGAAGGCATCGAAGAGCTGGAGTTCGCGGTCAAGACGCTCGGCCTGAAGGTGATCAACATCGCAGGCGGGGTGCGCCGGCCGATCCGCGCCATCGCCGAAAAATATCCGGCGAAGGAACACCCGGAGATTGCGAAGCAGACCGGGTACATCGACTTCTACGGCATCGACAGCGAGCACGACTACGACCCCTTCTGGGCCAAGGTGGTGGAACTGGGCGTGCCCGTCACCACGCACTACGGCAGCCAGGGTTGGACCGGCCGGCAGTCGATCAGCAACTACATGAACAACCACATCGGCCACTTTGCCGATGGCTCGCAAGCCTTTGCCAAGGCACTGTTCTTCGGCGGCGTGACGCGGCGCTTTCCCGGCCTGCGCGTGGGCTTGCTCGAAGGCGGTGCCGACTGGGGCTCGCATGTCTACACGCACCTGGTGGACCGCTGGGAAAAGCGCAACAGGAACGCCGTGCGCAACTACGACCCCGCAGAGGCCGACGTCGAACTGCTTGCCTCGCTGTTCGAGCGCTACGGCGGCGACCTGCTCAAGGGCCGTACGATCGACAAGTCGACGCTGCTGCGCGACAGCCTCGGCCTCTCGGCGCTGCCGCACAGCCGAGAGCCGAACGAATCGGAGATCGACGATTTCGCGCTCGCCGGCATCGAGAAGGTGGAGGACATCCGCGACCGCTGGGTGAACAACTTCTACTTCGGCTCCGAGGCCGACGACCGCACGGTGGCCGCGGCGTTCAACACCAAGGTCAATCCGCTGGGCACCAGGATCAACGCGATCTGGTCGTCCGACGTGGGCCACTGGGACGTGCCCGAGTTCACCGAGCCGCTGGCCGAAACCTGGGACCTGGTGCAGCAAGGCGTGATCTCGGCCGCGGACTTCAAGGCCTTTGTCTTCGACAACCCGCACCGCTTCTACACCGAGGCCAATCCGCGCTTCTTCGAAGGCACCGAGGTCGGGCGCAAGCTCGGCCTGAAAGGCGCGAAGTGAACGGCGCGGCACGCTCCCTGTTCACCCGCCTGCGCCGTTGGGCCGCGCCACTGGGCACGCTTGCGCTGGTGGYCGTGGCCGCGCTGCCCGCGCAGGCGGCGCCCGACACCATCCGCATCGGCGTGGCCACCGCGGGCGGCGGCGATCCCGTTACCTGGGGCGGTTCGCCCGGCGGCGTTGCGCGCGTCAACAACTGGCTGGAGGAGGAGTTCAAGGCCACGGGCATCAAGGTCGAATGGCTGTTCTTCAAGGGTGCCGGACCGGCGGTGAACGAGGCGCTGTCGAACAGGCAGATCGATTTCGCCTACCAGGGCGACCTGCCGTCGATCGTCGGGCGCTCCAACGGCCTGAAGACCAAGCTGCTGCTGGCGAGCGGCGCGCGCAACAACCTGTACCTGGTGGCGCCGCCCAAGTCGGACATCCGCTCGATCAAGGACCTGAAGGACCGCACGGTCTCGATCTTCCGCGGTACCAACGGCCACCTCGTGGCCATCAACGTGCTGGCAGCCAACGGCCTGGCCGAGCGCGACATCAAGGGCGTGAACCTCGACACCGGCAGTGCGCAGGCCGCGCTGGTGTCCGACCAGCAGCAGCTCGCGGTGCGCAACTCGCCGCTGGCCGACGACTTCATCATCGGGCGCTACAAGGCCGTGGTGGCCGACGCGCTCAAGCTCAAGCTGATCCGCCGCGAGGTGTCGGTCGACGATTGGTTCGACACGCGCTACCTGAAGAACGCGCTGAAGAAGCAGGGGCTGGAGAACTACTGGACGGCCTACGACGCCAAGGGACAGCCGAAGGCGAGTCCATCGGTCGCTTCGCGATGAGGGCGTTGTCTTATCCCCTCTCCCGCTGGCGGGAGAGGGCTAGGGTGAGGGCATCGGCCTTCGCACGAGCACCGCATCTGCAAGCGCCGCTGGCCCTCACCCCAGCCCTCTCCCAGAGGGAGAGGGGGAAAAACCGATGAGCGCCGAAGTCGAATTGGCAGCCGTCCTGCGGCCTCGCGACGACGCGCCCGCGTCCGCGGCGCGAACGATCGCGCCGTTGCTGGCGCGGATGCCCTGGCGGCGCATCGGCGACAGCACGCTCCCCTGGCTGCTGCCCATCGCCCTGCTCGCGCTGTGGTTCACGGGCGCCGAGCAGGGCTGGATCTCGCCGCAGGTGCTGCCGCCGCCGCAGTTCGTGTGGGAAACATTGCGCGACCTGGCCATGAGCGGTGATCTCTGGCTACACGTGAGCACCAGTTTCACGCGCGTGGGTGTCGGCTTTGCAGTGGGCACCCTGCTCGGCCTCGCGCTGGGCTCGGCCATGGGCCTGTCGCGCAGCTTCGAGACCTATGTGCTGCCCAGCTTCAATGCGCTGGTGCAGATCCCGGTGCTGGCCTGGCTGCCTTTCGTGCTGCTGATCGTGGGCATTGGCGAGCCGCTGAAGTACATCCTCATCGCCAAGGCGGCACTGGTGCCGGTGGCGCTCAACACGCTGCAGGGCTTCCGCCAGACCCCGTCCGCGCTGCGCGAAGTCGGCCAGGTCTATGGCTATACGCGGCGCCAGCAGGTGCTGGAAATCGTGCTGCCGCACGCCGTGCCCACGCTCTTCACCGGCGTGCGGCTGGGCTTCACCAAGGCCTGGCTCTCGCTGGTGGTGGTGGAACTGGTGGCGTCGAGCGAAGGGCTGGGCTACCTCATCGTCTATGGCCGGCAGCTGTTCCAGCTCGACCTGGTGATGGCGGCCGTGATCGTGGTGGGTGCGATCGGCTATGCCATCGACCGCCTGCTCGATCGGCTCGAAACCTCGATGCACCGGCGCCAGCCGGGCGGAGCCGCGCCATGAACACCGTCACGCGGGAAGCCGCCGAACTGGCTGCCGTGCAACCGCTGCAGCCTGAGCAGCGCAGCCGCTGGCGCGGCTTCGTGCTGCCCGTGGCGGCTGTCTTGCTGTGGTGGCTGCTGTCGTCGCTCGACGTCGTGAACTCGGCGCTGCTGGTCTCGCCGGCCAAGGTGCTCGATACCGCGATCGACCAGGTGGCAAGCGGACGCCTCTGGCGTGCGCTCGGCGCGAGCCTGGCGCGCGAAGCGACGGGCTTTGCGATCGGCACCGCGTCGGGCCTCGTGCTCGGCGCGCTGCTGGGGCTGTCGGCGCTCTTCAACCGCATCGCCGGTCCGAGCTTCAACACCTTCAAGCAGATCTCGCTGTTCGCGTGGATTCCGCTGATCTCGGTGTGGTTCGGCCTTGGCGACGTTGCCAAGGTGGTGTTCCTCTCGCTGGCCGCGCTGGTGCCGGTGGTGGTCAACACCTGCGACGGCATCCGCACCGCGCCGGCCGGCCTGCTCGAGGTGGCGCGCGTCTATGGCTACACGCGCTGGCAGACCGTCACGCAGGTGGTGCTGCCGGCCGCCCTGCCCTCGATCTTCACGGGCGTCTACCTGGCGCTCATCTATTCCTGGCTTGCGACCATCGGCGCCGAGTACCTGCTGGTGGCCGGCCGCGGCATCGGCAACACGTTGATCGAGGGCAGCGAGCATTTCCAGATGGACCTGGTCATCTTCGGCATGTTCGTGATCGGCCTCGTCGGCTGGCTCATGAACGCCTCGGCCCGCACGCTGGAGCGCCGGCTGGCGCGCTGGACCGGGCGCGCATGAACCACGCACGCAGAAAGAACTCACCTTCCATGACCTCCCTCCTTGCGAACCCCTCCAACGAACTCGACATCCGCGGCCTCGGCAAGCGCTATGCCAGCACGCAGGCCAGCGGCGGCGAACTGCAGGTGCTCGAAGGCATCGACCTGCACATTCCGGCCGGCCGCTTCGTGAGCATCGTCGGCACCAGCGGCTGCGGCAAGTCCACGCTGCTGCGGCTCATCCTCGGCTTGGACGCGCAGTACGAGGGCCGGATCCTGCTCGACGGTGAACCGATCTCGGGCCCCGGCCGCGAGCGCGGCATCGTGTTCCAGGACCACCGCCTCTTTCCCTGGCTCACGGTGGAGCAGAACATCGCGGTGGGCCTGCGCAACGCACCCTTCAGCGCCAAGGAAAAGCGCGACCTGGTGGCCGAGCATGTCGCGCTGGTCGGGCTCGAGGGCTTCGAAAAATCGTGGCCGCACCAGATCTCCGGCGGCATGGCGCAGCGCGTGGCGATTGCGCGCGGCCTGGTGAACCGGCCGCGCGTGCTGCTGCTCGACGAGCCCTTCGGCGCGCTCGATGCACTCACACGCTCGCGGCTGCAGAACGAGCTTCAGCGCATCTGGCAGAAAGAGCGCATCACCATGCTGCTGGTGACCCACGATGTCGAGGAAGCCGTCTTCCTGGGCGATCGTGTGGTGGTGATGCAGCCCTCGCCCGGCCGCATCCGGCGCACCGTCGAGGTCGATCTGCCGCACCCGCGCAACCGCAGCGACCCGGCATTCATTGCCTTGCGCGACGACGTGCTCAGCGACTTCCTCGATGCCGATACCGATCGCACGCCGGCCGCCGCACCGCCACCCGAAACTGTCGGCACCGGCCTGCCGCAGCGGCTGCAGCTGGCGTGGTGATCGCGCTCCTTCTCTCTTTTTCCAAGGCATTCGACCCATGGCTTCATCCACGCGCCAGTTCAAGCTCGGCGCCTTCCTCATGCAGACCGGCCACCATATCGCGGCCTGGCGCCATCCGGGCGCGCAGGCCGATGCCGGGAGCAACTTCCGCCACTACGTCGAACTGGCGCAGAAGGCGGAAGCGGCCAAGTTCGACGCCATCTTCCTGGCCGATTCGGTCGGCGTTCGCAACAGCGACCTGGCGTCGCTCTCGCGCACGGCGCGCGCCGACCACTTCGAGCCGCTCACGCTGCTTGCCGCCATTGCGGCGCTGACCGAGCGCATCGGGCTCATCGCCACGGTGTCGACGAGCTTCAACGAGCCCTTCAACGTGGCGCGCAAGTTTGCCTCGCTCGACCAGATCAGCGGCGGGCGCTCGGGCTGGAACCTCGTGACCTCCAGCGGCACCGGCGAGGCGCAGAACTTCAACCGCGACGAACATTTCGAGCACGCGCTGCGCTACGAGCGCGCGGCCGAGTTCCACGACGTGGTCACGGGCCTGTGGGACAGCTGGGAGGACGACAGCTTCGTGCGCGACAAGCCAAGCGGCCGCTACTTCGACGAGCACAAGCTGCACGTGCTGGGCCACAAGGGCACGCACTTCTCGGTGCGCGGCCCGCTCAACGTGGCGCGCTCGCCGCAGGGGCGGCCGGTGGTGGTGCAGGCCGGCGCCTCCGAAGCGGGCCGCGACCTGGCCGCGCGGACGGCCGAAGTGATCTTCGTCGCGCACCAGACCTTCGACGAGGCGAAGGCCTTCTACGCCGACATCAAGGGCCGGCTGCCGCGCCATGGCCGCCACCCCGATGACGTGAAGATCATGCCCGGCATCTTCCCCGTGGTCGGCCGCACGCAGGCAGAGGCCGAGGAGAAGTTCGAGCAGCTGCAGCAACTGGTGCACCCGGTGGTCGGC
>NZ_JBFTPJ010000073.1:0-11246 GCF_056398445.1 Variovorax sp. 01T439_2 | reverse complement strand
ACCGTGACGTTCTCGGGCAGGAAGGCGGCCGAGATGGCGACGGCCGCGTCGAGCAGGCCGCCCGGGTCGTTGCGCAGGTCGAGCACCAGGCCCTTGAGGTTGGGCTCTTCCTTGTAGATGTCCTCGACCTTCTTCACGAAGTCGTCGACCGTGCGTTCCTGGAACTGCGACAGCCGGATCCAGCCGTAGCCCGGCTCCATGACCTTGCCGCGCACCGACTGGGTACGGATTTCCTCGCGCGTGATCGTGACCGGGAAGGTGCGGCTCTCGTCCTTGCGGAAGATGGTCAGCAGCACCTTGGTGTTGGCCTCGCCGCGCATGCGCTTGACGGCCTCGTTGAGCGACAGGCCGCGCACGGCCGTGTCGTCGATCTTGGTGATCAGGTCGTTGGGCTTGAGGCCCGCGCGGAAGGCCGGCGAGCCCTCGATCGGCGACACCACCTTGATGAGCCCGTCTTCCTGGGAAATCTCGATGCCCACGCCGACGAAGCGGCCGGTGGTGCCTTCCCTGAATTCCTTGAAGGACTTCTTGTCGAAGTACTGGGAATGCGGGTCGAGCCCGGCCACCATCCCCGAGATGGCGTCGGAAATGAGCTTTTTCTCGTCGACCGGCTCGACATAGTCGCTCTTGACCATGCCGAACACCGCGGCGAGCTGCTGCAATTCCTCGAGCGGGAGCGGCGCGAGCGAGCCGCGTGCAACCGTCTGCAACGAGACGGTGGTCAAGACGCCGGCAACGGCGCCGGCGGCAACCCAGCCGGTAATCTTCAGTTTCTGACCCATCATGAGTGATTGTCCTTGTCGGCTGTCAAACCAATATACACAGCTTGGAAGCAAATTGCCTGCCGGGGTTCCACGGGGGAGCGCCGCCGAGGGGCTTTCTTTTTTCAGCCCTTGCCCTGCGAGGCCACCGCTGCGGCGGCCTTTTCGGCGGCCGCGGCGTCGCCGAGGTAGTAGTGCCGCAGCGGCTTGAGCTCGTCGTCGAGCTCGTAGACCAGCGGAATGCCGTTCGGGATGTTCAGGCCGACGATGGCGTCGTCGGAGATGCCGTCGAGGTACTTGACCAGCGCGCGGATCGAGTTGCCGTGCGCCGCCACCACCAGGCGGCGCCCGGTGCGGATGGCCGGCGCCATCGATTCGTTCCAGAACGGCAGCACGCGTGCCACCGTGTCCTTCAGGCATTCGGTCAGCGGGACCTGCTCGGGCGAAAGCTTGGCGTAGCGCACGTCGGAGCGCTCGCTGCGCGGATCGTCGGCTTCCAGCGGCGGCGGCGGGGTGCCATAGCTGCGGCGCCAGACCAGCACCTGCTCGTCGCCGTACTTCTTGGCGGTTTCGGCCTTGTTGAGGCCCTGCAGGGCGCCGTAGTGGCGCTCGTTCAGGCGCCACGAATGCACCACGGGCAGCCAGGTGCGGTCGAGCTCGTCCAGCGTGTGCCAGAGCGTGCGGGTGGCGCGCTTGAGCACGCTGGTGTAGGCCACGTCGAAGTCGTAGCCCTCGGCCTTGAGCAGCCGGCCGGCCTGCTTGGCCTGCTCGATGCCGGTKTCGGTSAGGTCGACATCGRYCCAGCCGGTGAAGCGGTTTTCGAGATTCCASGTSGATTCGCCGTGGCGGATCAGTACCAGTTTGTGCATGTGGGAAGCCTTTGGCAGCGCTTGGGAAAACCAGCATTCTAAAATCCCGGGTTTGCCATCCAAGGAACCCCCGTGAAATTGATCGAATTCGTCACCGCGAACTGGATGCTGATCCTGATCGCACTCAGCTCGGGTGGCATGCTGGCCTGGCCGCTCGTGCGCGGCGCCGGCGGCGGCACGCTCACGGCCCAGGGCGCGGTGCACCTCATCAACCGCGAACGCGCGGTGCTGGTCGACGTACGCGAACCCGAAGAGTTCGCCACCGGCCACATGATCGGCGCCAAGAACGTGCCCCTGAACCAGCTCGAGGAAAAGCTCACCGGCGCGGTCAAGAACAAGGGCGTGCCGCTGCTGCTGGTGTGCGCCACCGGCGCCCGCGCCCAGCGCGCCGTGGCCATGGCCAAGAAACTGGGCTACGAGCAGGCCCAAGCGGTTTCCGGCGGCCTCAAGGCCTGGAAAGAGGCTAACCTGCCCGTTGAAAAAGCCTGAGGCTTCCCCAAGGTAAAGCGTATGCAAGCCGTCAAGATGTACACCACCGCCTTCTGCCCGTACTGCGTTCGCGCCAAGCAGATCCTCAAGTCCAAGGGTGTCGAGGAGATCGAAGAAATTCGCATCGACAGCGATCCCGCGGCCCGCAGCACCATGATGGAGATCACCCAGCGCCGCACGGTGCCGCAGATCTTCATCGGCGACACCCACGTGGGCGGCTGCGACGACCTGGTGGCGCTGGACGGCCGCGGCGGCCTGGTGCCCCTGCTCCAAGGCGCCTGACACACAAAGCAGCCGGGCGTCGCGAAAGTGGTCCGGCCGCGGGGCGATAATCGCCTGCTCATTCATCTGCAGCCCGCTGCGGGAAGCTCTCCCCGGCGGGCATTGTTTTGATCCTCGAAAGTTCAGCCATGGCCGACCAGCAAGCCCAAGATCCCGTTTTCCAGATCCAGCGCGTCTACCTCAAGGACCTGTCGCTCGAACAGCCCAATTCGCCCGCCATCCTGCTCGAGCAGGAGCAGCCCACGGTCGACATCCAGCTTGGCGTGGACGCCCAGCCGGTGGCCGAAGGCATCTTCGAGATCACCGTGTCGGCCACCGTGCAGACCAAGATCCAGGACAAGACCGTGTTCCTGGTCGAAGCCAAGCAGGCCGGCATCTTCGAGATCCGCAACCTGCCCGAAGACCAGATGGGCCCGATCCTGGGCATCGCCTGCCCGCAGATCGTCTATCCCTACCTGCGCGGCAACGTGGCCGACGTGATCCAGCGCGGCGGCTTCCCGCCCGTGCACCTGGCGGAAATCAACTTCCAGGCGATGTACGAGCAGCAGCAGGCGCAGGCCGCCGGCCAGCCCTCGCCGATCGTCACGCAGTAAAGCCGGCACAGCGCCGCAACGYCGATGAAGATCTGCGTTCATGGCGCCGGTGCCTGGGGCACGGCGCTGGCTGTCAATGCGGCGGGCCGCCACGAGGTCACGCTCTGGGCGCGCGATGCGGCCCAGGCCGAGGCCATTGCCAAGGCGCGCGAAAACGTCCGCTACCTGCCCGGCCTGGCGCTGCCGCCCGCACTCACGGTGCGCGCCGGCGACCTGCACCAGGCCCGGGCGGGCGCCGAACTGGTCGTGGTGGCCACGCCCATGGCCGCGCTGCGGCAGCAGCTCATCGCCTTGCGCGGCACGACCGCGCCGGTCGCGTGGCTGTGCAAGGGCGTCGAACCCGCGCTCGATGCTTCGTCTCCCGCCTCCTACGGCCTGCTGGCCCACGAAATCTGGGGGCAGGTCGCGCCTGAACTGATGGCCGGCGTGCTCAGCGGACCGAGCTTTGCGCAGGAAGTCGCCGAAGGCCGCCCGACGGCGCTGGTGGCCGCAAGCCCCCATGCCGCGGTGCGCGACGCGCTGGTCCAGGCCTTCCACGGCCCGGCCCTGCGCGTCTACGCCAACGACGACATCGTGGGCGTGGAAGTCGGCGGCGCCGTCAAGAACGTGCTGGCCATTGCCACTGGCCTCTGCGACGGCCTGGCGCTGGGGCTCAATGCGCGCGCGGCGCTCATCACGCGGGGCCTGGCCGAAATGACGCGCTTCGGGCTGGCGCTCGGCGCGCGCGCCGAAACCTTCATGGGCCTTTCCGGCCTGGGCGACCTGGTGCTCACGGCCACCGGCGACCTTTCTCGCAACCGCAAGGTGGGCCTGCTGCTGGCCCAGGGCCACACGCTGGCGCAGGCCGTCGCTTCGCTGGGGCATGTCGCCGAAGGCGTCTATTGCGCACGCACCGTGGTGCAGCGTGCGCGCGGCCTGGGCGTGGAAATGCCCATCGCCGAAGGCGTGGTCGCGCTGCTCGACGGCCGGCTGAGCCCGCAGGAGGCGGTGGCCTCGCTGACCGGCCGCGATCCGGTGCCCGAGTCGGTGCGGCCCTAGAGGCGTCCGGGCCGCGTGCCATGACCATGAACTACACACAAGACTGAAGAGACAAGACAGCCATGAGCCCTCGCTTTGATTTTTCGGCGCCGGCCGTGGCCGCGCTGGCCCAGGCCGATGCCGCCCGCGCCCTGCAGGAAGACGTGGCCGACGGCGACCTGACCGCCTCGCTGGTCGACCCCRGCCGCCGCGCCCATGCCCGCGTGCTGGCGCGCGAGGCGGCCGTGCTCTGYGGCGCGCCCTGGGTCGAAGCCACCGTGCGGCAGCTCGATCCGCAGGCCCGCATCCGCTGGCTGTGCGGCGAGGGCGAGCGCTGCGCGGCCGACCAGACCGTGCTGGAGATCGAGGGCACGGCGCGCGCACTGCTCACGGCCGAGCGCACCGCGCTCAACTTCCTTCAGCTGCTGAGCGCGGTCGCCACCAAGACGGCGCTTTATGCCGACGCCATGCGCGGYACGCGCGCGAGCATCGTCGACACCCGCAAGACCCTGCCGGGCCTGCGCCTTGCGCAGAAATACGCGGTGCGCACGGGCGGCGGCGTGAACCACCGCATCGGGCTTTATGACGCGGTGCTCATCAAGGAAAACCACATTGCAGCGGCCGGCGGCGTGGCCGCGGCGCTGCGTGCGGTGGCGCCGGCGGCGCAGCGCGCGGCCTTCGTCGAGGTCGAGGTCGAAACCCTGGCGCAGCTGCGCGAGGCACTCGAGGCGGGCGCGCGCATGGTGCTGCTCGACAACATGGACCTGCCGACCCTGCGCGAGGCCGTCCGCATCAACGCCGAGGCCGGCGAGGACCGCAAGGCCGTGCTCGAAATCTCGGGTGGCGTGACGCTCGAGGGCCTGCGCACGCTGGCCGGCACCGGCGTGGACCGCATCTCCGTCGGTGCGCTCACCAAGGACGTGAAGGCCATCGACTTTTCGATGCGTTTCCAGGAAGGCTGAGCGCGTCCATGGCTGCCCCTTCTTCTTTCGTCATCGACGTCGACTACGAACAACCCGCGGCCGGCGCCGGCGCGGCCTGCGACACGCGCCACGCCTGGGCCCGCGTGCCGTCCGAGCCTTCGCAAGATGAGCGCATCGCACTCAAGGAGCGCATCCGCCGCCTGCTGCGCGAGCGCAATGCGGTGATGGTGTCGCACTTCTACGTGCATCCCGACCTGCAGGACCTGGCCGAGGAAACCGGCGGCATCGTGAGCGATTCGCTCGAGATGGCGCGCTTCGGCCGCGACCATGCGGCGCAGACGCTGGTGGTGTCGGGCGTGCGCTTCATGGGCGAGACCGCCAAGATCCTCTCGCCCGAGAAGCGCGTGCTGATGCCCGACCTGGACGCCAACTGCTCGCTCGACCTGGGCTGCCCGGTCGACGAGTTCAGCGCCTTCTGCGACCGGCACCCCGACCGCACCGTGGTGGTCTACGCCAACACCAGCGCGGCCGTGAAGGCGCGCGCCGATTGGCTCGTCACCTCGAGCTGCGCGCTCGACGTGGTGAGCGCGCTGCACGCCCAGGGCCGCAAGATCCTCTGGGGCCCCGACCGCCACCTTGGCGACTACATCCAGCGCCAGACCGGTGCCGACATGGTGAGCTGGAACGGCGCCTGCATCGTGCACGACGAGTTCAAGTCGCTCGAGCTCGAACTGCTCAAGAAGGCGCATCCGGCCGCAAAGGTGCTGGTGCATCCGGAGTCGCCGGCCGATGTGATCGCGCTGGCGGATGCGGTGGGTTCGACCTCGGCGATCCTGAATGCGGCGCAGCGCATGGACGCGAAGGAATTCATCGTCGCCACCGATACCGGCATGCTGCACAAGCTGCGCACGCTGAACCCCGGCAAGACCTTCATCGAGGCACCCACGGCCGGCAACGGCGCTACCTGCAAGAGCTGCGCGCATTGCCCGTGGATGGCGATGAATGGGCTCGTGGAACTGGCGAATGCGCTGGAAACGGGCGCGGGAGAAATCCACGTCGACCCGGCGCTGGGGCTGCGCGCGAGGGTGCCGATCGACCGGATGCTGGCGTTCACGGCGGGGCTCAAGAATGGGCAGGCGCCGGGGAGCCTGGTCGCGGGCATCGGCGCGGCCTGACTGTGCATTGCTCCTTCCCCCGCCGGGGGAAGGCTGGGATGGGGGCTGCCCGCCTTCGAGGCCGCGCGAGAGTGAAGGCTGCCGTGCCCCCACCCCGACCCTCCCCCGGGAGGGGAGGGAGAAAAACCTAGAACTCCAGCGTACAGCTGTCCCCCAGCGCCTCGCGCCACACGCGCACGCGCGCGAGCGAGGGCCTGAATTCCGGCAGCGCATCTGCAATGAACAGGCACAGGTTCTCGAGCGTCGGCGGATGCAGCCCCGCCACGTCGTCGAGCAGGTGGTGGTCGAGCTGCTCGCGCACGTCGCCGAGCCGGCGGCGCAGCACTCCCAGGTCGACGACCATGCCTGTGACGGGATCGCGCTGGCCCGCGAGCCAGACTTCGGCGTGGTAGGTGTGGCCGTGGATACGGCGGCTGCCTTCGGCTTCGATCTCGCGCTTGAGCGTGTGCGCGGCGTCGAAGAAAAAGCGTTGGCTGATGGTGAATCGCATCTGAAGAATGTCCGCGCTCAGCGGATGCCGGTGATCTTGTGGGTCTGCACGCTGAGGCGCCACGCCGGATGGCGCATGCATTCGGCGATGCACAGTTCGGTGTTGGCCACGCGGTCGGGCCCGTCCATCGGCTGCAGGAAGCGGTGCGTGAACTCGCCGGTGCGCGCCATCGTGTCGAGATCGAATTCGGTCTGAGGCCACACCAGCTTGAGTTCCTGCCCGCGCTGCTGCACCCACGGCGCGCCGGCCTTGGGGCTGATGCAGAGCCAGTCGATGCCCTCGGGCGCGGCGACTGTGCCGTTGCTTTCCACCGCGATGCGAAAGCGCCGCGCATGCAGCGCGTCGACCAGTGCGGCGTCCACCTGCAGCAGCGGCTCGCCGCCGGTCAGCACCACCAGCCGGTGCTCGGCGTCGTCGGCCGGCCATTGCGCGGCGATGGTGTCGGCCAGCAGTTCGGCATTCTTGAACTTGCCGCCCAGCGTGCCGTCGGTGCCGACGAAATCGGTGTCGCAGAAACGGCAGACGGCCGTGGCGCGGTCTTCCTCACGGCCGGTCCAGAGGTTGCAGCCCGCGAAGCGGCAGAACACGGCCGGCATGCCGGCCTGTCCGCCTTCGCCCTGCAGGGTGTAGAAGATTTCCTTGACGCTGTAGGTCATGAGGGCATGGCGTCGATTTCGAGGTTGTCGATCAGCCGCGTGCCGCCCAGCCGCGCCGCGGCCAGCGCCACGAGCGGCTCGCCAGCCAGATTGGCGGAACTGGGCGCCTGCAGGTCGGAGCGGCGCCGCAGCACAAGATAGTCCGGTTGCCAGCCGCGCTGCGCCAGCGCCTGCATTGCCCGCGCTTCGATCGCGGCCAAATCGCGCTCGCCGGCTTGCACCGCCTGGGCCATGGCCTTCAGCGCCTTCGAGAGCTGCACGGCCTCCACGCGCTCGGCCTCGCTCAGGTAGCCGTTGCGCGACGACAGCGCAAGCCCGTCGTCGGCGCGGAAGGTCTCGCTGCCCACGATCTCGATCGGCATCGCGAACTGCCGCACCATGTGGCGGATCATCATCAGCTGCTGGTAGTCCTTCTTGCCGAACACCGCCACGCGCGGCTGCACGCACTGGAAGAGTTTCATCACCACCGTGCACACGCCGACGAAGAAGCCCGGGCGGAAATGGCCTTCGAGGATGTCTGCAAGCGCCGGGTCCGGATGCACCTTGCAGGTCTGCGGCTCGGGGTAGAGCGCCTTTTCGTCGGGTGCAAAGAGCACGCCGCAGCCGGCCGTGCGCAGCTTCTCGCAGTCGCTGTCCCAGGTGCGCGGATAGGTGTCGAAATCCTCGTGCGGCAGGAACTGCAGGCGGTTCACGAAGATGCTGGCTACCGTCACATCGCCCAGCGGCTTGGCCTGCTTCACGAGCGCGAGGTGGCCCTCGTGCAGGTTGCCCATGGTGGGGACGAAGGCGGGGCGCTCGAAGGCGGCCAGGTGGCTGCGGAGCTCGTCGATGGTGTGTGCGATGTACATGTCTCGGTTCCTTCCTTACCAGGCGTGGAGTTGGTCGTCGGGGAAGCTGCCGTCCTTGACGGCCTGCACGTAGGCCTTGAGGGCGGGCAGCACGCCCGGCGCATCGGCCATGAAGTTGCGCACGAACTTCGGCATCTTTCCGAGGTTGATGCCCAGCATGTCGTGCAACACCAGCACCTGGCCGGCGGTGCCCTTGCCGGCGCCGATGCCGATGGTGGCGCAGTGCTTGAGTTCGGCGGTGAGCTCGGCGGCCAGCGCGGCCGGCACCATCTCGAGCACCACCATGGTGGCGCCCGCGTCCTGCAGCGCATGCGCCTGCTGCTTGAGCAGCGCGCCGGCGTCGCCCTTGCCCTGCACGCGGTAGCCGCCCAGCGCATGCACGGTCTGCGGCGTCAGGCCCAGGTGCGCGCACACCGGGATGCCGCGCTCCACCAGGAAGCGCACCGTCTCGGTGGTCCAGCCGCCGCCTTCGAGCTTGACCATGTGGGCGCCGGCCTGCATCAGCACCGTGGCGCTGCGCAAGGCCTGCTCGCGCGATTCCTGGTAGCTGCCGAAGGGCAGGTCGGCAATCAGCCAGGCCGTGCCCTGCACACGGCGCAGGCCGCGCGAGACGCTGTCGGTGTGGTAGCGCATGGCGTCCAGCGTCACGCCCACGGTGCTCGCAAGGCCCTGGCAGACCATGCCGAGCGAATCGCCGACCAACAGGCAATCGATGCCCGCCGCATCGGCCATGGCCGCAAAGGTGGCGTCGTAGGCGGTGAGCATCGAGATCTTCTCGCCGCGCGCATGCATGTCGGCCAGGCGCGGCAGGCTCAGGGGCTTGCGCGAGGCGGGCAGCGAGGCCGGCGGCAGCGTGCCGTAGGGCGAGGCTGGCGTGGTTTCCGGCGGTGGGGTGGTGGTGTTCGACATGGTTGGGTTTCTCCCTGCGGGCGTCGGTGGCCGGGCATCCTTGAGTGAAGAAAAACGTGAAAAGCGGGTGGGTTTCAGTCCGCCGAGGGCACCAGCACGGTCGGTGCGGTCGGTTCGGCGAGCGAAGGATAGTCGCGGCTGAAATGCAGCCCGCGGCTTTCGTGGCGGGCCTGGGCGCAGCGCACGATCAGCTCGGCCACCTGCACCAGGTTGCGCAGTTCGAGCAGGTCGCGCGTGACGTGGAAGTTCGCGTAGAACTCCTGGATCTCGGCCTGCAGCAGCGCGATGCGGTGGCTCGCGCGCTCCAGGCGCTTGTTGGTGCGCACGATGCCGACGTAGTCCCACATGAAGCGGCGCAGCTCGTCCCAGTTGTGCGAGATGACCACGGCCTCGTCGGCATCGGTCACGCGGCTTTCGTCCCAGGCCGGCAGTTCAGTGCGCTCGCGCGCCGGTGCCGCGGCAATGGCGGCGGCCGCGGCGCGTGCGAACACCATGCACTCGACCAGCGAATTGCTCGCAAGGCGGTTGGCGCCATGCAGCCCGGTGCAGGCGGTCTCGCCAATGGCATAGAGGCCGGGCAGGTCGGTGCGCCCGGCCAGGTCGCTCAGCACGCCGCCGCAGGTGTAGTGCGCGGCCGGCACCACCGGAATCGGCTCGCGCGTGATGTCGATGCCCAGTTCCAGGCAGCGCGCGAGGATGTTGGGGAAATGTTCTTTAAGAAATGCCGGCGGCTGGTGCGAGATGTCCAGGTGCACGCAGTCCAGCCCGTGCTTCTTCATCTCGAAGTCGATGGCGCGCGCCACCACGTCGCGCGGCGCGAGTTCGGCGCGCTCGTCGTGCTTTGGCATGAAGCGCGTTCCGTCGGGCAGCTTGAGCAGCCCGCCTTCGCCGCGCACCGCCTCGCTGATCAGGAAGGACTTGGCGTGCGGGTGGTAGAGGCAGGTCGGGTGGAACTGGATGAATTCCATGTTCGATACCCGGCAGCCCGCGCGCCAGGCCGCGGCAATGCCGTCGCCGGTGGCGGTGTCGGGGTTGGTGGTGTAGAGGTACACCTTGCTCGCGCCGCCCGTGGCCAGGATGGTGTGCGGCGCGCGGAAGGCCAGCACTTCATCGGTTTGGTCGTCGAGCGCGTAGAGGCCCACGCAGGCGGGGTCCTTCAGGCCGAGCCCGGTGCCGGTGACGAGGTCGACCAGCGTGTGGTGCTCGAAGAGCGAGATGCTGGGCGTGCGGCGCACCTGCTCGATCAGCGTGCGCTGCACGGCCGCGCCGGTGGCGTCGGTCACGTGCACGATGCGGCGCTGGCTGTGGCCGCCTTCGCGCGTCAGGTGCAGGCCGCCGCCTTCCTCCGAGAACGGCACGCCGAGTTCGCGCAGCCAGGCGATGGCCTCAGGCGCGCCCTCGACGACCAGCCGCGTGGCCTCGGGGTCGCACAGGCCCGCGCCGGCGATCAGCGTGTCTTCCACATGGGCGTCGAAGCTGTCGCCCGCGGCCAGCACCGCGGCAATGCCACCCTGCGCCCAGGCGCTGGAGCCGTCGTTGAGCGCGCGCTTGGTCAGCACGGCCACGCGGTGCGTGGGCGCCAGGTGCAGCGCGGCGGAGAGGCCTGCAAGGCCGCTGCCGACGATGAGGACGTCGAAGTCGTGCACGGCGGATTTCTCGGAAGTAGGAAAGAGGCTCAGGCGGGCGAGTAGGCCAGCCGCACGTAGATCGGCGCGAAGGCCTCGGCCTGCGTGATGTCGATCAGCGTTTCCTTCGCGAGCTCGAGCATCGCGATGAAGGTGACGATCAGCACCGGCGCGCCGCGCGACACGTCGAACAGCTTCTCGAATTCGACGAAGCGCCGCCCCTGCAGGTGGCGCAGCACGATGCTCATGTGCTCGCGCACGTTGAGCTCCTCGCGCGAGATCTTGTGGTGCTGCACGAGCTTGGCGCGCTTCATGATGTCGGCCCAGGCGTCGCGCAGCTCGATCACGTTCACATCCGGAAAGCGCGGCTTGAGCGACTGCTCGATGTAGACCTGCCCCTTCCAGAAGTCGCGTCCGTAGGTCGGCAGCGCGCTGATGGCGGCGGCCTGCAGCTTGGTCTGCTCGTACTCGAGCAGGCGGCGCACGAGCTCGGCGCGCGGGTCTTCGGCCTCTTCGCCGTCGGCCACCTTCTTGGGCGGCAGCAGCATGCGCGACTTGATCTCGATCAGCATCGCGGCCATCAGCAAATATTCGGCCGCGAGCTCCAGG
>NZ_JBFTPJ010000072.1:0-11296 GCF_056398445.1 Variovorax sp. 01T439_2 | reverse complement strand
CCTTTATTTCGCTGCGGGGAGCACCCGATGCCCTGTGCACGAGGCACGCTGTCGGTTCGCGGCTGATCAACCAGTGCTCTGAACACGAGCACGCCGATGGGGTGCCTTGCGCAGCGAAATTAAGGGGGAGGCCGCAGGCCGGAGGACATTCGCGGAGCAAGGTACCCCGTCGGCGTGATCGCGCCCTGGATAAAGCGTCCCGCCTTCGCCTAAATATCACACAAGAACCCGACCCGGAAGAGCGCCCACCCCACGCATATCTTGACGATATATCGCTAATATATTTAAAGTAGACCCTTCCCCACCGCACATCCAGGAGCGCTCACGTGACCCAACCCCGCTGGCAAGGCATCTTTCCCGCCATCACCACCAAGTTCCACGCCGACGAAAGCATCGATGCCGAAGGCACCGCGCGGCACATCGACTTCCAGATCCGCAACGGCATCCACGGCCTCGTCACCTGCGGCTCGCTGGGCGAAGCCAGCACGCTCACGCTCGAAGAAAAGCTGCAGGTCGCCCAGATCGCGCTCGAAGCCGCCGACGGCCGCATCCCCGTGCTGGCCAATGTGTCGGAAACCAGCACGCGCGAGGCGCTGCGCTATGTCGACGGAGCCAACAAGCTCGGCGTGGCCGGCTTCATGGTGATGCCTTCGGTGATCTACGTGGCCGATGCGCGCGAAGCCATGCTCAATGTGCGCACCATCGCCAACGCGGCGCAAAAACCCATCATGGTCTACAACAACCCGGTGGCCTATCGGGTCGACCTGAAGCCCGAGCACATGCTGGAACTGGCGGACTGCGAATGGATTGCGGCCATCAAGGAGAGCTCGGACGACATCCGCCGCATCACCGACCTGCGCAACACCGTGGGCGACCGCTACCAGCTGTTCCTGGGCGTGGACGACCTGGCCTACGAAGGCCTGGCGCTGGGCTGCGATGGCCTCTTGGCCGGCGTGGGCTGTGCGTTCCCGCGCGAGACGGTGGCGCTGTACGACCTGATGAAGGCGGGCCGCTTCGCCGAGGCGCTGAAGCTCTACCAGTGGATGACGCCGATGCTGCACCTGGACGTGTCGACCAAGCTGGTGCAGAACCTCAAGCTGATCGACGTGCTGGTGGGCGTGGGCAGCGAGCACATGCGCCGCCCGCGGCTGTCGCTCATCGGCGAGGAGCGCGCCGCCATCGAGGCCATCGTGAAGAAGGCGCTGGCCACGCGGCCTGTGCAATACCAGTCGGTCGTGTCATAACGCGCGCTCTCACTCTTTTTTCATCGTCCTTACCTGGGAACAAGCATGAAGTCCAAAGCACACATGATTCCGTTTCTCGGCCTCGTGGCGGCCATCGCCGTTGCAGGCCACGCGCATGCGCAGCAGGAGCAGGTCGTCAAGATCGGCCACAGCGGGCCGCTCTCGGGCCCCAATGCCTTCGCGGGCAAGGACAACGAAAACGGCGTGCGCCTGGCCATCGAGGAACTCAACGCAAAGAAGATCACGGCCGGCGGCAAGACGCTGAAGTTCGAACTCGTGTCCGAAGACGACCAGTGCGACGCCAAGTCCGGTGTCAGTGTGGCGCAGAAGTTCGTGGACGACGGCGTCAAGTACGTGATGGGGCCGTACTGCTCGGGCGTGGCCATTCCGGCGTCGCGCATCTATGCCGACGGCGGCACCATGGTCTCCACCGTGGGCACCAACCCGAAGGTCACGCAGGGCGGCTACAAGAACCTCTTTCGCATCATCGCGAGCGACAACCAGATCGGCTCCAGCATGGCGGTGTATGCGGCCAAGGTGCTCAAGGTCAGCAAGGTGGGCGTGATCGACGACCGCACCGCCTTCGGCCAGGGCCTGGCGGAAGAGTTCAGCAAGGAAGCGAAGAAGCAGGGCCTCACCATCGTGGGCCAGGAGTTCACCACCGACAAGGCCGTGGACTTCACCGCCATCCTCACCAACATGAAGGCCAAG
Source organism: Variovorax sp. 01T439_2 (assembly GCF_056398445.1). Lineage (NCBI taxonomy): Bacteria > Pseudomonadati > Pseudomonadota > Betaproteobacteria > Burkholderiales > Comamonadaceae > Variovorax > Variovorax sp. 01T439_2. The sequence continues at coordinate 9,341 of NZ_JBFTPJ010000072.1, read as the reverse complement.
GCGCCCGAAGCCATCTTCTTCGGCGGCTATGCGCCGCAGGCCGCACCCATGGCGCGCCAGATGAAGCAGCTGGCCGTGCCCGGCAAGCTGCTCGGCGGCGACACCGTCTGCAGCCCGGCCACCGGCAAGCTCGGCGGCGACGCGGTCAACGACCTGGTGTTCTGCGCGCAGGGCGGCTCCATCCTTGAAAAGGCGCAGAGCGGCCCGGCCTTCAAGGCCAAGTTCAAGAAGCGCTTCAACGCCGATGCGGATGCGTATGCCGCCTCGTACTACGACCAGCTGATGTTCATCGGCGAGTCGATGCAGAAGGCCAACTCCACCGACCCCGACAAGGTGGGCGCCGAGCTCTACAAGACCACCTACAAGGGCGTGGCCGCGACCTACAGCTACGACGACAAGGGCAACATGAAGCAGGCGCCGATCACGGTGTTCACCTTCAAGAACGCCGCGCCCGTTCCCCTCGCGAGCTACTGAGCCTGAAGGACGACRTGCAGCGCATCCAGGTCATCGATTCGCACACGGGCGGCGAGCCCACGCGGCTGGTGGTCGGCGGCTTTCCCGACCTGGGCAGCGGCACCATGGCCGAGCGCCGCGCGCTGCTGGCCGAGCGGCACGACCAATGGCGCGCGGCCACGGTGCTCGAGCCGCGCGGCAGCGACGTGGTGGTCGGCGCGCTCTTGTGCGAGCCGGTGTCGAAGGATGCCGCGGCCGGCGTGGTCTTCTTCAACAACACCGGCTATCTCGGCATGTGCGGCCACGGCACCATCGGCCTGGTCGCGAGCCTCGCGCACATGGGGCGCATCGGCGCCGGCGAGCACCGCATCGAAACACCCGTGGGCACCGTCACCGCCACGCTGCATGCCGATGGTTCGGTCAGCGTGCGCAACGTGCCGGCGTATCGGCACCTGCACCAGGTGGCGGTCGAGCTGCCCGGCCATGGCACCGTGCGCGAGACTGTGCGCGGAGATGTCGCCTGGGGCGGCAACTGGTTCTTCCTCGTGAGCGAGCACGGCCAGCGCGTGGCCCGCGACAACCTCGCCGCGCTGACCGGCTACACCGCCGCCTTGCGCCGCGCGCTCGCGGCGCAGGGCATCACGGGCGCCGAGGGCGCGGAGATCGACCACATCGAACTCTTTGCCGACGACAGCGAAGGCGCCGACAGCCGCAACTTCGTGCTGTGTCCCGGCAACGCCTACGACCGCTCGCCCTGCGGCACCGGCACCAGCGCCAAGATCGCCTGCCTCGCGGCCGACGGCAAGCTCGCGCCGGGCGAAGTGTGGACGCAGGCCAGCGTGATCGGCAGCCGCTTCGAGGCCAGCTACACGCTGGAAGACGGCGGCAAGGTCGTTCCGACGCTGCGCGGCCGCGCCCACGTCAGCGCCGAAGCCACGCTGCTGATCGACGACAGCGACCCCTTCGGCTGGGGCATTCGGCTCTGACGCCGCACGGCATGGATGCGGATGCCATCGTCATCGGCGCCGGCATCGTCGGCGCCGCCTGCGCGCATGCGCTGGCGCAGGCCGGCCGCCGCGTGCTGGTGCTCGATGCGCGCATCGGCGGTGCCACCGGCGCGGGCATGGGGCACCTCGTGGTGATGGACGACAACCCGGCCGAGCTTGCGTTGAGCCGCCATTCGATCGCGCAGTGGCGCGCCCTGGCGCCCCGCATGGGCGAAGACTGCGCGTACCGCGCCTGCGGCACGCTCTGGATCGCGGCGAACGAAGAAGAAATGGCCGAGGCCGAGCGCAAGCGCGAGCGGCTGCATGCACACGGCGTCGACAGCCGCCTGCTCGATGCGCCCGCGCTCGCGCGCGCCGAGCCCGCGCTGCGCAAGGGCCTCGCAGGCGCGCTCGAAGTGCCCGGCGACGGCATCCTCTATGCACCGAATGCGGCGCGCTGGCTGCTCGCAGAGGGCGGCGCTTCGATCCGCGTCGAGCACGCGATGGTCGATGCCATCGAAGACGACGGCACGCTGCGGCTCGCCGACGGCAGCCGCCGCAGCGCGCCGCAAATCGTGTTGGCGAACGGCATCGAAGCCGCGGCGCTCTGCCCCGAACTTCCGATCCGCCCCAAGAAGGGCCACCTGCTGATCACCGACCGCTACCCGGGCACGGTGCGCCACCAGCTCGTCGAGCTCGGCTACGTGACGAGTGCGCACCACAGCGATGGCGATTCGGTCGCCTTCAACGTGCAGCCGCGGCCGACGGGCCAACTGCTGATCGGCTCCTCGCGCCAGTTCGGCATCACCGATCCGGCGGTCGAAGCGCCGATGCTCGCGCGCATGCTGCAGCGCGCGCTCGGCTACCTGCCGGGGCTTGCGGAGCTCAACGCGGTCCGCTCGTGGACCGGCCTGCGTGCGGCCACGCCCGACGGGCTGCCGCTGCTGGGCAAGCACCCCTGGCGCGAGAAGCTCTGGCTCGCGGTCGGCCACGAAGGCCTGGGCGTGACCACCGCGCCGGGCAGCGCGCACCTGCTCGCGGCGCTGATGACCGGCGCTGCCCCTGAGTTCGATGCGGCGCCCTATGCGCCGCGCGGGCTGCTGGAGAAGCGCGCATGAGCGGCGAGACCTTGCTGCACATCGACGGCCAACCCGTCCGCGTGAAGGCGGGCAGCTCGGTCGCCGCCGCCTTGCGGGTGGCCGGCGGCATGGGCGTGGCGCGCAGCTCCGCCACGGGCCAGCCGCGCGCGCCCTTCTGCGGCATGGGCGTGTGCCAGGAATGCCGCGTGCGGATCGATGGCCGGCAAAGGCTCGCCTGCCAGGCGGTCTGCGCCGAAGGCATGCGCGTGGAGACCTCGGCATGACGGCCATGGCGCTGGCGCACTGCGACCTGCTGATCGTCGGCGCAGGCCCGGCCGGCATGGCCGCGGCCGTGGCGGCAGCGCCGAGCGGCGCATCGATCGCCGTGATCGACGACAACCCCGCGCTCGGCGGGCAGATCTGGCGCGACGGGCCCGGCGCGTCGCTGCCCGTGGCCGCGCGCAGGCGGCGCGATGCGCTCGAGCGCCACGCCAACATCCGCGTGTGCAGCGGCACGCGCGTCGTCGCGGCGCCCAGACGCGACGAACTGCTGCTCGAAGATGCCGAACGCGGCTGGCGCATGCGTTGGAGCAAGCTGATCCTCTGCACCGRCGCGCGCGAGCTGCTGCTGCCCTTCCCGGGCTGGACGCTGCCCGGCGTCACGGGCGCGGGTGGGTTGCAGGCGCTCATCAAGGCGGGGCTGCCGGTCGAGGGCGAGCGCATCGTGATCGCCGGCAGCGGGCCTCTGCTGCTGGCTGCTGCATCAACGGCGCGCGCGGCGGGCGCCAAGGTCGTGCGCATCGCCGAGCAGGCGTCGTTCGCGGCGGTCGCGGGCTTTGCCGCCAGCCTGCTGCGCTGGCCGGGCAAGGCGATGCAGGCGGTGACGCTGGCCGATCCGCAGTACCGCACTTCGTCGCGCATCGTCTCGGCCCACGGCGGCACGCAGGTCGAATCGGTTCGGCTCCTGCTGGGCGAGCGCGAGGTGGAGATCGCCTGCGAGCGCATCGCCTGCGGCTTCGGCCTCGTGCCCAACATACAGCTCGGCCGGATGCTGGGCTGCGCGCTCGCGCCTGCCGATGGCGGAGCACAGGCGCTGGCCGTCGATGCGCTGCAAGCCACCAGCCTGCCCGGCATCTACGCAGCCGGCGAATGCACCGGCTTCGGCGGCAGCGAGCGCGCGTTGGCCCAGGGCACCATCGCCGGCCATGCGGCCGTTGGCAACGAGCGCGCCGCGAAGCAGAACGAACGCGAGCGCGCCCGCTGGAATGCCTTTGCCGCGCAGCTGCACCGCAGCTTCGCGCTAGCCCCCGCGATCCGGCAGATGCCGCAGCCCGACACTCTCGTGTGCCGCTGCGAAGACGTGCCCTTTTCGGCACTTGCGGATTGCAGCGGCTGGACCGACGCCAAGCTCCACCGCCGCTGCGGCATGGGCGCCTGCCAGGGCCGCGTCTGCGGCGATGCGGCGCAGTTCCTGTTCGGCTGGACCCCGCCCGCGCCGCGGCCGCCGCTCTCGCCGGCGCGCATCGCCACCCTGGCCGGCCTCGCGCGCCCGGATGGCGATGTGGACCGACAATGAAGCCGAAGCAGCACCAGCACCCGCAAAACAAAACAATGGCCCCCCCGAAGACCGCGCCCCGCCCCCAGCCCAAGCGACGGGCCGCCGACCTCGCCTACGACGCGATCGAGACGCTGCTGTCCACGCTGCAATTGGAGCCAGGCAGCCAGATCGTCGAGGCCGAACTCGCCGAGCGCACCGGCCTTGGCCGCACGCCGGTGCGCGAGGCGCTGATGCGCATGGTGTCCATCGGCCTCATCGTGCAGCAGCCGCGCCGCGGCCTGCTGGTGTCGACCATCGACTTGGCCGACCACCTCGACGTGATCCAGACCCGGCGCGTGCTCGAACGGCTGATCGCGGCCTGCTCGGCGCGCCGCGCCACCGCGCTGCAGCGCAAGGAGATCGTGCGCTGCGCCGAGCTGATGGTGAAGGCCGCCCATCGCGGCGACCTGAACGACTACATGCAGGCCGACCGCGCGCTCGACCTCGTCAACCACCAGGCGAGCCACAACGATTCGGCAGTGAAGGCCGTGATCCCGCTCATCGTGCAGTGCCGCCGCTTCTGGTACGCCTACCAGCACGAAGGCGAGATCGTCGAAGGCGCCAATGCGCACCTCGAACTCGCGCAGGGCATCGCGACCGGCGACGAGGCCGCGGCCATTGCCGGCGCCAACCGCCTGATGGACTACCTCGAGCTGTTCGCCCGCAAGGTGATCGACAACTGAGGTCCGGGGAATTCCGCGTGCCGCGGCCGGGCCATCGGCGCATACTGGCCCGATGGCCGTCGCCCCCCGCGCGCAACCCGAGGACTTCTTCTCTACCGAAGAGTGGCAGTCGCTCACCAGCCGTTCTTCATGGAAGGGCCTGTGGCTGGTGGTGCACTGCTGGGGCGTCATCGGCGCCGCGATGCTCGCGGGCATCCTGTGGCCGTGGACCGTGCCGCTCATGGTGCCGATCGTCGGTGCGCGGCAGCTCGGGCTCTTCATCCTCATGCACGACGCCGCGCATGCGGGCCTGCACCGCAATCGCCGGATCAACGACTGGGTGGGCTACTGGCTGTGCTCCTCCACGCTGCGCGACTACCGGCCCTACCACCTGCAGCACCACCGCTTCGTGCAGCAGACCGAAGACCCGGACCTCGTGCTGTCCGCGCCCTTCCCGATCTCGCGCGATTCGATGTGGCGCAAGGTCGTGCGCGATTTGAGCGGCCAGACCTTCTACAAGCAGCGCTTCGGCCACATTGCCGAGGGCATTCGGCATCGTGCCCCCGGCGAATCGGCGCTGAAGGTATTCGTGCGCGAACTGGCGAAGGACCGGCGCTTCCTGGCCGGCAACGGCCTCGGCTTCCTGGCCTTCGCGCTGGCCGGATATGGATGGGCCTGGCTCCTGATGTGGCTGCTGCCCATGGCCACCTGGCTGCCGCTCGTGAGCCGCGTGCGCAACATCGCCGAGCATGCGCTGGTGGCGCAGAACGAGGCCGATCCGCTGCGCCAGGCGCGCACCACGCATGCCGGCTGGCTCGAACGCGCGCTGGTGGCGCCCTACTGGGTCAACTACCACTGCGAGCACCACATGTTCACCAGCCTGCCCTGCTGGAGCCTGCCGAAGGCGCACCGGCTGCTGCAGCGGCGTGGCGCCATCGCGCGCATGGAAGTGCAGCCCGGCTACCTGAGCCTGCTCAGGCGCGCCGCGCCGGCCTGACGGGTGCCCGTCCGCTCTGCGTCAGTCCGCAGCCAGCTCGGGTCCGGGCCAGCCCAGCAATTCAGCCAGCCGCTGCACGATCCAGCCGGCCTCGGCGGCCGACACGCCGGCTTCGGGCGCCCTGAGCCCGGCGTGGATGCGCCGCAGGATCTCGCTCTCGACCGGCACCTCGGTGTGGTGCTGGATCTGCGCGTGGCCCACCAGGTGGCTGGCCAGGTCCTCGCAGATCTCGTAGCGCTCGCGCACCACGCCGATCGGCTCCGAGAGGCGCTGGCGCGCATCGCTGTAGACCGCGAAGAACGAGGGCGGAATGAAGATCTGGTTGTCGTCGGACATCGCGGATTGGCTTGATGGCGGTCCCAATGACAAAACGCGCCCGGGGGCGCGTTCGTCGCGGCTCTTGCGAGCCTCCGGGGGCCGGATCAGCCGCCCTTCTTGGCGCGCTTGCCGGGGTTCTTCTTGCTGCGCGTGGCGGTGCCGCGTTCCAGGCTGACCTTCTGGCCGCCACCGGACTTGGGCAGGGCGTAGCCGGGCATGGGCGTCGGCTTCGGGGTGGCAACGCGGTCGGCTTCGGTACGAATTTTCTTGGGCATGAAAAGCTCGGGTAAAAAGTGATGTTCGAGGCTCAATTAGGCCACAGCGGGGATTTTGCCTGCCGGAAGCCGAAGCAACCGGCACGGCGGGGTGACTTTCAGAGCTCCAGCAGGCGCACCTTCACGCTCTTGCCCTTCACGCGGCCGCTCGAGAGCTTGCGCGCCGCTTCGGCCGCAATGCCGCGCTCCACGGCCACGTAGGTCGAGAACTCGTTGACGTTGATCTTGCCGACCTGGTCCTTGGCGTAGCCGCAGTCGCCGGTGAGCGCGCCCAGCACGTCGCCGGCGCGGATCTTCTCCTTGCGCCCGCCCACGATCTGCAAGGTGGCCATGGGCGGCGCGAGCGGCGCGCCCCGGGCCGGCGTGAGCTCGGCCAGCGGGTGCCATTCGGATTCGCGGCCCTGCAGCTGCTCGATCTTGCCGACGCTGCCCATCTCGTCCATGCTCGCCAGGTTCAGCGCGAGGCCCTCGGCGCCGCCCTGCTGGCCCACGCGGCCGGTGCGGCCGATGCGGTGGATGTGGATTTCGGCGTCGGGCGTCACGTCGACGTTGATCACGGCTTCGAGTTGCGCAATGTCGAGCCCGCGCGCCGCAACGTCGGTCGCCACCAGCACCGAGCAGCTGCGGTTGGCAAACTGCACCAGCACCTGGTCGCGCTCGCGCTGCTCCAGTTCGCCGAAGAGGGCCAGCGCGCTGAAGCCCTGGCCCTGCAGCACTTCGACGAGGTCGCGGCACTGCTGCTTGGTGTTGCAGAAGGCCAGCGTGCTCACGGGGCGGAAATGGTCGAGCAAAAGGCTCACGGCATGCAGCCGTTCGCTTTCCTTCACCTGGTACCAGCGCTGGCGGATCTTGCTGCCTTCATGCTGCGCCTGCACCGTGATCTGCTCGGGGCTCTTCATGAACTGCTGCGCGAGCTTGGCGATGCCTTCGGGGTAGGTGGCCGAGAACAGCAGCGTCTGGCGCTCCTTGGGGCACTGGCGCGCCACCTTGACGATGTCGTCGAAGAAGCCCATGTCCAGCATGCGGTCGGCTTCGTCGAGCACCAGCGTGTTGAGCGCCTCGAGATTCAGGTTCTCGCGCTCCAGGTGGTCCATGATGCGGCCGGGCGTACCCACCACGATGTGCGCGCCGTGCTCCAGGCTGGCAATTTGCCCGCGCAGCGCGACGCCGCCGCAGAGCGTGACCACCTTGATGTTCTCTTCCGCGCGCGCCAGGCGGCGGATTTCGGTCGTGACCTGGTCGGCCAGTTCGCGCGTGGGGCACAGCACCATCGCCTGGATGGCGAAGCGGCGCGGGTTCAGGTTGGAGAGCAGCGCGAGCGCAAAGGCGGCGGTCTTGCCGCTGCCGGTCTTGGCCTGCGCGATCAGGTCCTTGCCGAGCAGCGCCGGCGGCAGCGCGGCCGCCTGGATCGCCGTCATCTGCGTGTAGCCCAGCTGCGTCAGGTTGGCCAGCATCTGGGGCGAGARCGCCAGCGTGGCAAAGCCGTTGCCGGCTGGCGGGCCGCCGGCGGTGGAAGGGGATGTGGTCATCGATTTGCAGCCGGGCGGCCGCAACAAAAACAAAGGCCTTGCCAAGCGCCCGCGCGGGGCGCTTGCAAGGCCCTTCGTCCGTCGCGGATCAGCGGCGAGGTGCGTTGTTGTTGCCGGAGTTGGTCGGCGGCGGGCCGCGACGCTCCAGGTGGCGGAAGGTGATACGGCCCTTGGTCAGGTCGTAGGGCGAGAGTTCGAGCGACACCTTGTCACCCGCCAGGATGCGGATGTGGTGCTTGCGCATCTTGCCGCCGCTGTAGGCGATCAGCTGATGGCCGTTGTCGAGCGTCACGCGGTAGCGCGAGTCGGGCAGGACTTCGGTCACTGCGCCGTTCATTTCGATCAGTTCTTCCTTGGGCATGTGTGATTACCTCTGAATTCTCGTTCGATGTGTGTTGGAGATGAAGATGGGCGTAATTGTTTCAGCCCGCGCACGGCAAAGCGAGCGGCGCGCTGCGGGGGTGGCGTTCGCGCACCCAGCCGAGCCCCTGGGCGACGGCATAGCGTGCCGCGGCGGCGTGGCTGGCAAAGCGCGGCGTGAAACGCATCACGCGGTCGTGCATGCCGCTGCCCCGGCCGGAGCGGATCGAGACGGATGCGGCGAAATTGCCGTCGTCCTGGTGGCGGATGAGCGGAGAAACAAGGTACTTGCCCACCGCGATACTGTGTTGAATGATGTCCATGAAGCCTTGGCACCCTGCGCGGAAAGTGTGCGCAAGATGCCGGAAAAATAATTGAAAACGGGCGTGGGCCGGCCGGAATGGCGCGGCGGACGCGCTATTCGCTTCAACAAGAACGAAGGCAGTGGTGGCAATCATGGGCGCCCGGTCTGGCGCTCCAACACACTGTGAAGCCGGCTTGGGGGAAAGAGGCCTGAAAAATCCAAGGGACAGTGCAGGTCAGCCGGCGGAGTGACGAAAAGTGCTTCGTCGTGGTATCGAAACGAACCCGGCATTATAGCCCGCGGGGCATGACAGTTGCTTGTCTTAAAAACAACGCCGTGGCGAATTCGGCATCAAACACCCGCCGGCCAAGTGTTTGATGCTATCAAAAATATAGCTCAAAAGCGCTTCAGCCGATCCCCAGCATCCGCTTGTTGGCGGCCACGTCCACGCCGCCCGCCGCAAAATCGTCAAAAGCCCGCTCCGCCACCCGGATGATGTGGTCGGCAATGAAGGCCGCGCCCTCGCGCGCGCCGTCCTCGGGGTGCTTGATGCAGCACTCCCATTCGAGCACCGCCCAGCCCGGGAAGTCGTACTGCGCCATCTTCGAGAAGATGGCGCCGAAATCGACCTGCCCGTCGCCCAGCGAGCGGAAGCGCCCCGCGCGGTTGATCCAGCTCTGGAAGCCGCCGTACACGCCCTGCTTGCCGGTCGGGTTGAACTCGGCATCCTTCACGTGGAAGATCTTGATGCGCTCGTGGTAATGGTCGATGTAGGCCAGGT
>NZ_JBFTPJ010000071.1:0-13192 GCF_056398445.1 Variovorax sp. 01T439_2 | reverse complement strand
GGTGCGCGGCTGGATCGCGCAGGCGAACGCCCGCGGCGGGCTCTTCACGCTCGACCTGCCGCTGGACGACGACTTCCAGTTTCTTCCCGCGCACGTCGCGCTGGTCCGCAATGCGACGGCGCCCCGGCCCTGACCCCATGACCATGACCCATTCACTTGCCTTCATCGTGGTGGAAGACCGCCAGAACAAGCCCCTGCTGCTGTGCCGCGAATCCGCGGCGCGTGCCGAGGAGCCGCTGATCGTGCTGTCGGGCACCGACGCCGGGCCCGGCTACGAGCGCCTGTGCCGCACCTACGTGCACCTGTCGAGCAATCCGCCGGAGTTCGAGAAGATCTGCTTCCGGCGCTACTTCCTGCTGTCGGAATACCTGCGCGCCCACCCCGAGCACCGCGAGTTCGTGCTGATCGACAGCGACGTGCTGCTGTTCCGCGGCATCGGCGCGCACATCCGGCGCGTGGCCGGCAAGGCGGATTTCTCTGGCTCCTACATGCGCACGAACGATGGCTGGGACCCCTGCCAGATATCGCCGCACGTCAGCTACTGGACCGCGGCGGGCCTGCAGCAGTTCATCGCCTTCCTGCTCAACACCTATGCATCGCCCAGCGGCCGCAGGAAGCTGCGCGCGATCGCGGCGCGGTTTGCCGCGCGGGGCGTGCGCGGCGGGGTGTCGGACATGACGCTGCTGCACCTCTGGGCCCATGCGAGCGGCAACGCGGCGCCCATCAACCGGGTGTTCGGCGGACGCGTGATCGACCACAACATCAACGGCGGGCACAACCTGCTCGTGAACGAATTCCAGGGCCGGGGCGGCGCCAAGCGCCTGGTGTTCGTCGGCGGCCAGCCCTGCGTGGTCACGCCGGCGGGCGAACTGGTGAACGTGCTGGCGCTGCACTTCCAGGGCAGCGCCAAGATCGCAATGGCGCACGTGCTGCACGGGCGGGTGCACACGGTCGCGCTGCTCACGGCCGCACTGCGGCTCGCGCGCCGGGCCAAGAACTGGGCCTTCGGCATGCGCCGGCTGGCGCAGCGCCCCGCGGGCGGCACGCGCTTCGCAGGCGCCGCCGGGCCGAAATGACGCCACCGCGCGCACGCACCCAGGCACGGCCATGAACATGCTCCACCGCACCGCCCAGCTCACCGGCATGCGCGCGGTGCAGCTCCACGGCCTGGGCGCGCTGGCTTCGCGGCTCTACGTGTACCTTGCGGGCTTCGCGGCGCTGTTCCTGATGGCCGCGCATGTCTCGCCATCGGATTTCGGCGAATACTCGATCTACCAGTCGGTGATGGAAGTGGCGCTGGTGGTGGCCACGCTGGGCAGCCCGCTGCTGTTCGCGCGCCATGCCGCCACCGTGCCGCCGGGCGTGCGCCGCGGCGACGTGGTCCGCACGCTGGCCATCGGGCTTCCGCTGGCCGCGCTGCTGAGCGCCGCCGTGCTGCGCATCCAGCACCTGCCGGTGGTGGGCGCGCCCTTCGCGCTGCTGATGGCGACGCTCGCGGTGTTCTCGCTCATGAGCCTGCGCCTGTCGTTCAGCCGGGGGCTGGGCCGCGCCGGCCTGCTCAACCTGGAGGGCGGCATCCGCTCGACCATCCTGGTGATCGGCGTGGCCGCCTTCGCCGCCTGGGGCGCCGAGCTGCGCGCGACGCAGCTGCTGCTGATCAACCTGCTGGCCTTCGTGCTGGTGGGCGCGGCCTGCATGCAGACGCGCTGGGTCGCGGGCCCGCCGGCCGGGCCCGCCGCGCTCGAGCTGGCGTCGCAGGGCAGCGCCACCGTCTATTCGCTGCTGATCTTCCTGCTTCGCAAGTCGGACCTGCTGGTGGTGGCCTTCTTCATGCTCTTCGCCGGGCTCGGCGTCGTGATCACGGCCGCCGCGCCGCTGCTGAAGGTGGGGCGCGAGGCGCTCGAGATCTTCCTGTGCATGGCGCCCTACTTCCTGCTGCGCACCTACACGGTCCACCACGAGATGCTGCTCGCGCTCAGGGCATCGATGGGCTCGCTGGGCCGGTGGGCGCTGGCCGAGGTGCTGCTGCGGCTCATGGCCTACGGCGTGGTGGTGTCGATGTTTCCCGGCAAGCCGCACTACGTGTTCTTCATTGCCGCCGTGTCCGACCTGCTCCTCTACGAAGTGCGGATGCGCGCGCTGCTCGGCTTCTTTCCGCTCGCACGGCTGGTTCGCGGTTCCTTCCAGAGACCTTCATGAAAATCCTGCTCTATTCGATGAACTTCACACCCGAGCTCGTCGGCATCGGCAAGTACTCGGGCGAGATGGCCCAGTGGCTGCATGCCAAGGGCCATGAAGTGCGGGTGATCGCCTCGCCGCCATTCTTTCCGCACTGGGCGCCGTTCGAAGGGCACTCGGCCTGGGCCTACCGCAAGACCGACTGGAACGGCATCACGGTCTGGCGCGCCCCCACCTGGGTGCCGGCCAGGCCGCGCGCGCTGGCGCGCATGCTGCACCTGTTCTCCTTCATGCTGTCGAGCATGCCGCTGCTCTTCGGGCAGCTGCGCTGGAAGCCGGACCTGGTCTTCGTCGTGGAGCCGCCTCTTTTCTGCGCGCCGGCGGTGCTGTTCTTCTCGCGGATGCTGGGCATCAAGTCGTGGCTGCACATCCAGGACTACGAGGTGGACGCCGCCTTCGATCTGGGCCTGGTACGCGGCGCACGGGTGCGGCGCTTCGCGCTCTCGGCCGAGCGGTGGCTGCTGAGCCGCTTCAGCCGGGTGTCGACCATCTCCGCCGCCATGCTCGACAAGGCCAGGAACAAGGGCATCGACGCGGCGCGGCTGGTGCTTCTTCCCAACTGGGTGGACGTGCGCTCGATCTACCCGCACCCCGGCACCGCACCGGGCACGAACGGCTACCGGGCCATGCTCGGCATTCCGGACGACGCGGTCGTGGTGCTCTATGCGGGCAGCCTGGGCAACAAGCAGGGCATCGAGGTGCTGGCCGAGGCGGCGGGCCGGCTGGCGGCCGCCAGGCACATCCACTTCGTGCTCTGCGGCAACGGGCCGAGCCGCGAGCCGCTGAAGGCCGCCTGCGCAGGCCTGGACCACGTGCACTTCCTCGACCTGCAGCCGGCCGAGCGGCTCAACGAGCTGCTGGGCATGGCCGACATCCACGTGCTGCCGCAGCGCGCCGACGCGGCCGACCTGGTGATGCCCTCCAAGCTGGGCGGCATGCTCGCGAGCGGCAAGGCCGTGATCGTCACGGCCCATGCGGGCACCGAGCTGAGCAACGTGGTCTCCGGCCGCGGCCTGGTGGTTGCGCCCGGCGACGCCGATGCGCTGGCCGAGGCCATCGCGCATCTCGCCACCTCGCGCCCGCAGCGCGAAGCCATGGGGGCGGCCGCGCGCTCCTTCGCCGAAACCGAGCTGGACCAGAACGCCATCCTGCAGCGCCTGGAGCGCGAGCTGCTGCGCTGCCTTGCCGACTGACACCACCACACACCCACCACCCACGACATCYACTTCCTCCAACTCCAACCTGGGGATCCACATGTCCGATACCACTCCTCCTTCCGACGCGCCGGATGCCGACCACCTGCCGGAGCGCCGGAAAGCCAGCCCGCCTGGCCTGTGTCCACCGCCCGAACCGCTGTGGCCGCACTTCCTCACCGGGCAGGAAGACGCGCCGGTGCGCGTGCTGCTCATCGACGACGACGAATTCATGCGGCGCGTGATCGCCCAGGAACTGCTGTCGGACATGCGCATCCAGCTCGAAGGGCAAGGCAGCAGCGTGCGCGACGGCCGCCGCCTGCTGGCCACCCACGAGTTCGACGTGCTGATGGTCGACCTGCGGCTGGGCGACGGCTCGGGCTTCGACCTGATCCGCGAGGCGCGCAAGCTGCACCGCTACTGCGAGATCATCGTGATCTCCGCGCTGGAGGACGATGCCCACGTGATGCACGCCTTCGAGCTCGGCGCCACCGGCTACCTGCTCAAGCACGCCTGGCTGCAGAGCTTTGCCGAGGCCGTGCTGCAGGTGGTCAACGGCGGCGCGGCCATCACGCCCAAGCTGACGCGCCGGCTGCTCACGCGCATGAACCTGCAGGGCAGCGGCGAACGGCCCGCCACGGAAACGCCGCTGCGCGAAGCCACGCTGACCGCGCGCGAACGCGAGGTGCTGCGCTTCGTGGCGCGCGGCTGCGTCTCCAAGGAGATCAGCGTGCGGCTCGGCATCTCGGGGCAGACCGTCAACGCCCACATCAAGAACATCTACAAGAAGCTGCATGTGCATTCGCGCGCGCAGGCCGTGAGCCTGGCCACCCACACCGGCCAGCTCTGACCGAAAGAAGCGCCCACCACACTTCACGAGGATGACGCCATGACCACCCCCACCATCCACCCCGTCGTGCTGTGCGGCGGCAGCGGCACGCGCCTGTGGCCTCTTTCGCGCAAGACCCTGCCCAAGCAGTTCGCGCCGCTGATCGGCAACAAGAGCCTGCTGCAGCTGACGCTGGAGCGCCTGTGCAGCCTCAACCGCGACATCACCTGCGTGGCATCGGAAGACCACCGCTTCCTGGTGCGCGAGGCGGTCGACAAGGCCGGCGCCACCGGCCGCCAGATCCTGGAGCCGGTGGCACGCAACACGGCGGCCGCCATGGCCGCGGCGGCGCTGCGCGCGGGGCCTGACGACCTGCTGCTGTTCGCGCCGGCCGACCACCACATTCCCGACACCGCGCTTTTCGCGCAGACGGTGCGCAGCGGCATCGACGCGGCGCTGGCCGGGCGCATCGTGACCTTCGGCGTGGCGCCCAGCTTCGCGAGCACGGCCTATGGCTACATCGAGGCCGGCGCGCCCGCGGCCGACGGCCACAGCCACGCCGTGGTGCGCTTCGTGGAAAAGCCCACGGCCGCCGTGGCCGAGTCGCTGATCCTGCACGGCGGCTACTGCTGGAACGCCGGCATCTTCCTGGCGCGCGCCGACATCCTCGTTGCGGCGCTGCGCACGCATGCGCCCGACATCCTCGAGGCCTGCGAACGCGCCACCGCCGCCATCACGGCCGACGGCAGCTTCGACCGGCTGGACCGCGAGGCCTTCGAGGCCTGCCGCAGCGACAGCATCGACTACGCGGTGCTCGAAAAGCACGAGGCCATCTCGGTCGTCAAGTTCAACGGCAACTGGAGCGACGTCGGCAGCTGGAACGCGGTGGCCACGCTGCACCCGCAGGACGGCAGCGGCAACCGCCTGAGCGGCAACGCCAGCGCGCTGCGTTCGAGCGACACCTTCATCCACGCGCCGCACCGCCGCGTGGTGGCGCTGGGCACGCGCGGCCTGATCATCGTGGACACGCCCGATGCCGTGCTGGTGGCGGGCGCGGACTGCGCCGAGCAGGTCGGCGAGGTGGTGCGGATGCTCGCGGCCGAAGGCCAGGCCGAGGCCACCGAACACCGGCGCGTGGTGCGCCCCTGGGGCGCCTACGACAAGCTCGACTTCGGCGAGCGCTTCCAGGTGAAGCGGCTCACCGTCAAGCCCGGCGCCAAGCTGTCGCTGCAGATGCATCACCACCGCGCCGAGCACTGGATCGTGGTGCAGGGCACGGCCAAGGCCACCTGCGACGGGCAGGTCACGCTGGTGCGCGAGAACGAATCCATCTACCTGCCGCTGGGCGCCATCCACCGGCTGGAGAACCCGGGCAAGACGATGCTCGAAGTGATCGAGGTGCAGACCGGCGGCTACCTGGGCGAGGACGACATCGTGCGCTTCGACGACACGTACGGCCGCTGCCCTTCGCTCAAGACGCGTGGCGGCGATGCATTGCCGCTGCCGGATGCCGCCGTGG
The DNA here is from genome assembly GCF_056398445.1 of Variovorax sp. 01T439_2. Lineage (NCBI taxonomy): Bacteria > Pseudomonadati > Pseudomonadota > Betaproteobacteria > Burkholderiales > Comamonadaceae > Variovorax > Variovorax sp. 01T439_2. The sequence continues at coordinate 7,413 of NZ_JBFTPJ010000071.1, read as the reverse complement.
CCGCCGCGGCCTCGGTGCCCGTGGTGGCTGCCATGCCGGTGGCCGCGCCGCAGCTGGCGCCCGCCCCGTAGCACCGCACGGCCACCACGCAGCATCCGCCGTGACCAAGCTCTGGCCTGCGCTGCTGGCCGCCGCCCTGCTCTCGGGCTGCGCGGCGCCCGGCACCACGCCGCCGGCCACGCCCGCAGCGGCGGCGCTCGCGGCCGGCGCGGTGGCGTGGCAGTACATGCGCTCGACCTGGCACGAAGCGCGGCTGCCGGGCATGGGCGTGAGCCACCGCTACGAGAGCAGCATCGGCTGGGTCGACGTCTACCTGTACGACCTGAAGCAGGGCCACTGGCAGGCCGGTATCGACGACCCGCGCTTCGCAGCGCAGTTCGAGTCTTCCGTGAACGAGGTCCGGCTCGCGGTGGCGCGCGGCCTCTATGCCGAGGTGGAGGTCGGCCCCATCACCGACGTGCGGATCGAGGGGCAGGACTTTCGCCGCGTGAGCCTGCGCATCGTGCATGCCGTCACGCGCAAGGCCTACGAGTCGTTCACCTTTCTCACGGCCCGCAGCGGCCGGCTGCTGAAGTACCRCATGTCCTTCGACACGCCGGCACCGGCCAACGTGGACGCCATTGCGCGCGAGTTCATCGAGCGCAACCTGCGCAGCGGGCCCGACATGCCGAGGGCCGCGCGGCCGCTCTTCGATACCTGAGCTGCCCTCCGCGCACCGCAAAAATACTGTTCTTTTGTACAGTGTTTCCTCTAGAATTACTCGTCTCCAAGAGCAAACATTCAAGGCGACACCATGACCACCGCCAGCCCGCCGGCGTCCTCAGCGCGAATCCTGTTTTTCTCGCCGCTGCGGCGTTCGCAGCCGCGCCAGCCCGTGGGCCGGATCTCGACCTGGCCCTTTCGCGTGGCCACCGAAAAAGACCGCGACGGCGGCGGCCTTCCTGGCGATGGCAACGAGGTGCGCATGCATGCGGCGCGCGTGCTGCGCACCACGGCCGAACACTGGTGGCCGCCGGCCGGCTGAATGGAGATTACCTAGGCGCTGCCTTCTGCGCCGGGCTCGCCCAGCAGGTCCTGCGCGTCGTCGTCGAAGCCCGCAATGGGCTGGGCCTTGGCCAGCGCGAGCCACACGCCGAACGGAATGCGATCGAAGGCGCGGTGCACGGCGGCGCGCGCCACCACCAGCCTTTCGCCTTCGAGCACGAGCACGCCGCACTCCGGCGGAATCTCGTCGGGCGAGGCAATGCAGCGGCCGCGCGCATCGTTGCCCAGCACGTACCAGCACTCGCCGCCCAGGTCGAGGTAGGCCGCGCGCTTGTCGGGCTTGCGCAGGTCGCCCAGCAGGTCGGCGCGGCTCACCTTCACCTCGTGCACGATGGGATGCGCATAGGCCTCGACGCTGGTATTGCGGATCGAGAACACGTCGGGCCTGGCGATGCACCAGCGCGGCTTGCCGCCCTCTTCGAGCGGCGGCAGGCGTGCCCGCAGGCCGAGGCCGCGCCAGGCGATGCGGCCGCCGCGCGTCATTTCGCGCGCCACGCGCTCGACCAGCGACTCGTGCGGCGAGAGCGCCGCGCGGTTGAGGGTGAGCGTGGTGGCAATGCGCGCAATGCCGGCATCGGTCACGCGCAGGGTCTCGTGGCCATGCGGCGTGCGCACGCGCTCGAGGAACCCGCCCGCGAGCAGCTCGACCTCGATGGCGTCGCAGCAGGGCCAGCCCGCCGAACGGTAGATCTCGCGCAGCCGCCGCGCATGCAGCTTGCCGAACGGCACCTCGCCGGCCTTCTGCATGGGCGGCGGAGGATCGATCACGGGCCGCGGAAAACCGGGGTCGGTGAACGGCGGCTCCACGGGCGGCGGATCGCCCTCGGGCGGAGGGCCGGGCGGCGGTGGCGGCGGCACGGGAATGGGCACGTCGGGTGCGGGCGGCGGCGGGCCGATCGGCGTGTCGACGACGGGATCGAGGGCGAGTGCGGGCATGGGAGAAACAGGTTAGCTAAAAGTCGTGGGGCGCGCGAGACATGGAACGATCGGTTGCATTCGATTGCCCTGCCCTCAATCAATGGAAGTCGCGGCTGGTGTTGCTCTGCGCCAGCCGGCCCATGAGCGGCGTCAAGTCCTTGAAGCCGGTGGCGATCAGGTGCTGCACCTTGCCGCCGCTGTCGTCGTCGCGCTGCCAGGTGCCCTGGACCGCGAGCAGGTGCGACTTCAGCAGCGGCTCGCGCCAGGCCTCGATGACATGGCTCCAGACGATCACGTTGACGTTGCCGGTCTCGTCCTCGAGCGTGACGAAGATGGTGCCGTTGGCGGTGCCCGGGCGCTGGCGGCCCTTGACGATGCCGCAGGCGCGCACGGTCTGGCCGCTGGGCTGCGCGCGCAGCTGCTCCGCGCTCATGAGCTTCATGCGCGCGAGGCGCGGGCGCAGCAGCGCGAGCGGATGGCGGCGCAGCGTGAGGCCGAGCGCGGCGTAGTCGCCGACGATCTCCTCGCCCTCGGGCGCCGCGGGCAGCYGCAGCACCGGCTCGTTGATCGGCACGCCCTTGAGCAGGGCCGGCGAGCGCCGCTGCGCGGTGGCGTCCCACACCTGCTGGCGGCGGTGGCCCGACAGCGACATCAGCGCATCGGCCGCGGCCAGCGCCGCCATGTCCTTGCCGTCGAGCTCGGCGCGCAGCGCGAGGTCTTCGGTGCTGGTGAAGGGCGCCTGGGCGCGCGCTTCCAGCAGGCGTTCGGCGCCTTCCTTGCTGAGGCTCGAAATGCGGTTCAGGCCAAGCCGCACCGCGGGCTGGTTCTCGCGGCCGAGACGATCGGCATAGCGCGCATCGGTGCCCGGCGGCATGCGCGGCGCATCAGGGGCGCGGGCTTCGAGCGTGGTGTCGATGTCGCTGCAGGTCACGTCGGCCGGCCGCACCTCGACGCCATGCCGCCGCGCATCCTGCACCAGCTGCGAGGGGCTGTAGAAGCCCATCGGCTGCGAATCGAGCAGCGCCGCAAGGAAGCAGGCCGGCTCGTAGTTCTTGAGCCAGCTGCTCACGGTGACCAGCAGCGCAAAGCTCGCGGCGTGGCTTTCGGGAAAGCCGTAGTCGCCAAAGCCGAGGATCTGCTTGAAGATGGCCTCGGCAAACTCGGCCTTGTAGCCGTGGTCGGTCATGCCCTTCACGAGCTTGTGGTGGAACTTCTCGAGGCCGCCCTTGCGCTTCCAGGCCGCCATCGCGCGGCGCAGCTGGTCGGCCTCGTCGGCCGTGAACCTGGCCGCGATCATCGCGATCTGCATCACCTGCTCCTGGAAAATCGGAATGCCCAGCGTGCGCGCCAGGGCGGGCTTGAGTTCTTCCTTCTCGTAATGGATCTCCAGGCCCTTGGCCACCCGCTCGCGCTGCTTGAGGTAGGGATGCACCATGCCGCCCTGGATGGGCCCGGGCCGCACGATCGCGACCTCGATCACCAGGTCTTCATAGCAGCGCGGCTTCAGCCGCGGCAGCATCGACATCTGCGCCCGGCTCTCGATCTGGAACACGCCGATGGTGTCGGCGTCGCAGATCATGTCGAACACCTTCTGGTCGTCGTTGGGGATGTGGTGCATCTGCACCATCGATCCGCGCCAGCGGTTCATGTGGTCGAGCCCGCGCCGTATCGCACTGAGCATGCCGAGCGCGAGCACGTCGACCTTGAGCATGCCCATGGCTTCGAGGTCGTCCTTCTCCCACTGGATGACGGAGCGGTCCTTCATGGACGCCTTCTCGACCGGCACCAGCCGCGTGAGCCGGGTGTGCGTGAGCACGAAGCCGCCCACGTGCTGGCTCAGGTGGCGCGGAAAGCCCTTGAGCCGCCGCGTCATCTCGATCCACTGCACCAGCTTGAGCTCGTCTTCCTCCACGCCGACGCGCGCGGCCGCCTTGAACAACTGCTCGCCCAGCACGGTGTCGTCGAACCAGTAGTGGTCCTTGGCGAATTCGTCGATCAGCCGCTCGTCGATGCCCATGGCCTTGCCCACGTCGCGCAAGGCGCTGCGGGCGCGGTAGCAGATCACGACGGCCGCGATGGCCGCGCGCTCGCGGCCGTACTTCTGGTAGATGTACTGGATGACTTCCTCGCGCCGCTGGTGCTCGAAGTCGACGTCGATGTCGGGCGGCTCGTGGCGGTGGCGGCTCAGGAAGCGCTCGAACAGCAGGTGGCCTTTTTCGGGATTGATCGCGGTGATGCCCAGGCAATAGCAGACCGCCGAATTGGCCGAGGAGCCGCGGCCCTGGCAGAGGATGTCCTGCGACCTGGCGAAGCGCACGATGTCTTCCACCGTGAGAAAGAACATCTCGTACTTCATCTCGACGATCAGCGCGAGCTCCTTCTCGAGCTGCGCCCGCACCTTGTCCGGAATGCCCTCCGGAAAACGCACCTGCGCCCCTTCCCACGTCTTGCGCACCAGCGTCTGGGCCGGCGTTTCGCTGCTGCCCACGGTTTCGAGCGGGTACTTGTAGTTCTCGCGGATCACCTCGGGGTCGAAGCGGCAGCGTTCGGCCACCACCAGCGTGTTCGCGAGCATCCGGGGCAGATAGAGCTCGGCCAGCCGCACGCGCTGCCGCAGGTGCCGCTCGGCATTGGACTGCAGCGCAAAGCCGCACTCGGCCACTGTCTTTCCTTYGCGCACGGCCGTCAGCACGTCGTGCAGCGGCTTGGCGGAGCGCGCATGCATGTGCACGTCCCCGGCTGCCACCAGCGGCACGCCCGTCTGCTCGCTCGCCTGCATCAGCGCGGCGAACCAGAGATCGTCGTCGAGCTCGTTGAGCATTTCCACCGCCAGCCACAGGTTGCCTGCGTAGAGCGCCTTGGCGGCCAGCAGGTCTTCATGCAGCGTGGCCGCGTCCACGGCGGCGCCCGGCTCGCGGTGCGGCACGAAGAGGACCTGGCAGTCCTGCAGCGAGGCCACGTCGCTGTGCTCCCAGCTCACGCGGTACTCGCCCTTGGGCAGCTCGGTGTTGCGCGCGGCCGTGATGAACTCGCAGAGGTTGCCCCAGCCTTCGGTGCCGTTCGCGATCACCACCAGCCTGAAGCGCTCGAAGCGGAACTCGCTGCCGAACAGCAGCCGGAAACCGGGGTTGCGCGGCAGCGATGGTTCGCCGGGATGCTCGCGCTCGTATTCCTCGAGCTTGGCCGGCAGGTCGCGCAGGCAGACATGCGCGCGCACGATGCCCGCCACCGAGCATTCGTCGGTGATGGCCAGCGCCGTGTAGCCGAGCTGGTAGGCGCGCTCGACCAGTTCCTCGGGTGTGGAGGCGCCGCGCTGGAAGCTGAAGTTGCTCAGGCAGTGCAGCTCGGCGTAGTCGGGCAGCGTGGGCGCAGGCTTCTTGCGCAAAGGCAAGGGCAGCGCATGCACCTTGGCCGAGTTGCGCCCGCGCAGCTGTTTTTCGCTGAGGTCAGGCATAGAACCCCTGCAGGTACCAGCGCACTTCGGCCGGAGAAAAGCGCGCCGAGGGCCGCTCGCGAAAGATCCACACCAGTCCGGCCTCGGGGCTTTCCGCCACGTAGTAGTCGCGCATCGCGGGCTGGCCGCCGTCTTCCTTGCCGCCCCACCAGCCCGCCTCGATGCGCTGCGGCCCGACCAGCTTGCGCAGCGGGCCGCGGTAGCACGGGCTTTCGCCGTCCATCTCGAGCAGCAGCGGCTCGGGCAGCAGCCAGGGCGGGTAGATGGCATCGGGCTGCAAGGCCGCGGCCCTCGCTTGCCTGCCGGCCTTGTCCGCGGGCGCCTTGTCCTGCTGCAGCGCGGGGCGCCAGGCCTGCTTGCGCTCGGGCCGGTGGTCGGCCTGCGCCGCGGGCACCACCACCTGGTGCGCTCCGAGCCGCACGCTGAGCCGCTCGACCATCTCGTGCAGCCTGTCGCCCTTGCGGTTGTCCTCGGGCAGGAAGCTGGTGCTGGCGCCGGCCCACGGATCGGCTTCGAGCGTGCGCAGCCGAAGCCAGCTCGCGGGCGCCGCGAGCGTGGTGAGGGCGAGCTTTTCAGACAGCAGGCGGCGCAGGTGCGCCATGTCCTGCGTGGGCTCGGCCGTGCGCACCGTGACCTGCTGGTGCGGCGGCAGGTTCACGCCGTTGAACCGCTTGAGGTCGAGCGTCCATTGCAACTCGAGCGCACGCGCGCCGCGCTGGCGCGCACGCAGCCAGATCTGCAGCGCCGCGAGCAGGCGGTTGGCCGACCACATCAATTCGGGCGCGGTCTCGGCCAGCGCGGGCAGCTCCAGCTTCTGCTCGAACACGTCGGGCAGCGTGAGCCAGTCGTGGCTTTCGGGGGAGAGGCCCCAGGCGGTGTCGAGCGCCTTGCGCAGTTCTGCGCCGAAGCGCCGCGTGAGGCCGCCGCGCGGCAGGGCCGCCACCTCGCCCCAGGTGCGGCAGCCCAGCCGCGCGAGCAGGTCGAGGTGGGGGTGCGCGGCCGTCAGCGTGTCCAGCGGCAGGCCGGCGGGAATGTCCTTGGGCCGGTTCTCGTTGCGCTCGAACAGGCGCAGCCGCGCCAGCGCGATCGGGCTCGTGGCGCCCTGCGCGCCGCGCATCACGGCACCGGGCGCGGGGTTCTCGTGGGCCAGCTGGCGCATCAGCGACGAGCGCCCGCCCCACAGCCGCTCGCAGGCCGAGACCTCGAGCATCAGCGCCTCGTCCTGCCAGGCGACGTGCGGCGTGTAGCGCAGCGCCCACCAGCCCAGCGCCTCGGGCGTGGGAAGCACCGGGGCATCGGGCGCGTCGGCATCAAGCGACCACCGCAACGCGATCCAGTGCATTTCCGTTTCCTTTCCACGCGTCGATGCGCACCACGGTGGCCGACCCGGCGGCCTCGGCGGCCGGCACCGTGCCCTGCTGCTGCAGCCGCAGCTTGCGGCGCAGCCGGGCGGCGGCCAGCAACGCGGCCATGCGCTCGTTGCGCGCGGGCAGCATCACGGGCGCGGCCAGCGGCGGTCCGCGGCGCTTCAGGATGCGCAGTTCGATCTGCGATGCATCCGCTTCGCAGCTTTCCACCTGGAGGCGCAGCCGCGCCGGCGATGCGCCCTGCGCGGCCGATGCGGGCCGGCACACGAAGAGCAGCACGTCGTGCTGGGCGGCCGCCAGCTGCAGCCGGCGCAGCTCGCCCACCCGGGCCTGCGGCAGCCAGGCCAGCACGGCGGACACGTCGGCGCAGCGCAGCGCCTGTTCGCAAGCCCACAGCCGCGCGGCCGGCGCATCGCTGCGCACCCACATCAGCGCCTCCACCGGCAACCCCTGCGCCGCAAGCGCCGCCGCGCAGGGCTCGTAGGGCGCGCCGACCAGCACCACCGGCCCGCCGCGCGCCTGCACCGCCTGCGCCAGCGCGGGCAGCAGCAGGCGCCAGACATGCGCCTCGGGCGCAGCCTGCAGCAGTTCCGTCATGGCGCCGACCGGCCAGCCGCCGCCCGGCAGCTG
>NZ_JBFTPJ010000070.1:0-11360 GCF_056398445.1 Variovorax sp. 01T439_2 | reverse complement strand
ACACCGCACTGGCCGGCGAAGTGGCCGGCGCCGTGAAGACGGCCCGGGAGCGCGGCTGGCTGGAGGCCGAACCCGTCATCACGCGGCCCGCGAGCATGGCCAACGACGTGCGCCGCATCGTGCTGCGCTCGACCACCGAGAACGAACGCGTCGAACTGCTGCTGGACCGCACGAGCGGCCAGCTCACGCGCCTCACGCCGCCGCGCGAGCCGACGGCCGACCTCTTCTCGCCCATGGAACCCTTCTCCTTCAAGGCATCGGATGGTCTCATCGTGCATGGCTATCTCGTGCGGCCGCTCGGGGTAAAAGGGCCCGCGCCGCTGGTGGTCGACATCCACGGCGGCCCCTGGAGCCGCGACTCATGGCAATCTGCCGGCTTTACACCCACGCAGATGCTGGCGAACCGAGGCTATGCCGTCCTCAACGTGAACTACCGCGGCTCCGGCGGCTACGGGCGCGCCTTCATGATGGCGGGCGCGCGCGAAACCAGCGGCCGGCTTCAGCGCGACATTGCCGAGGCCGTGCAATGGGCCATCGACCAGGGCGTGGCCGACCCCAAGCGCATGGCCGTGCTCGGCGGCAGCTTCGGCGGGTTCTCGGTGCTTGCCCAACTGATCCATAAGCCGCACGACTACCGGTGCGGCATCGACGTGGTGGGCGTCGCCAACTGGCCCCGCGTGATCGAGAACTGGCCGCCCTTCTGGCGCAACCGCCACTACTTCGCACTCTTCTACGGCGACGTGAACAAACCGGAGGARCGCGCACGCATGCTGCAGGACTCGCCCATCTCGCAGATCGACCGCATCACCGCGCCGTTGCTGGTGATTCATGGTGCCAACGACGTACGCGTGCTGCGGCAGGACTCGGACGACGTGGTGGCCACGCTCCAGAAGCTCGGCCGGCCGGTCGAGTACATGAGCTTTCCCGACGAGGGGCACAGCGTGCGCAAGTGGCGCAACCGGCTCGCGCAATGGCGAAAGATCGAGGACACCCTGGCGGTGTGCCTTGGCGGGCGCAGCAACGGGTTCGACTTCTACGAACTGATGCCCCGGCAATAGTCCTCGTGGCGCCGGGGCGCGGCGCGGCCCTTTTTTCAGCCGCCGCTGCCGTGGTCCTTCGCCGCCCCGCCGCCGATCATCAGCCAGGCGCTCAAGGCGCTGAGCACGGCCAGGCCCGCGCTCAGCAGCATCACCCAGCGAAAGCCCGCGACGAAGGATTCGGCCACGGCCTTTTTCAGGGCCGCGGCGGTGGCCGCATCGACGCCCGGCGGCAGCGCGGCGCCGGCCAGCTTGCTGCGCTCGCCTTCGAGAAATGCCGTCGCCTCGGGCGATGCGCCGATGCCGCGCAGGTTGTCAACCAGCGCGCCGTCGAAAGCCCAGGCCATGACCACGCCGAACACCGCAATGGCCAGCACCGCGGCCGCGCGCGACACCGCGTTGTTGACGCCCGAGGCCACGCCGGCCTGCTCCGGCCCCACGGCGTTCATCACCGTGGTGGTGAGCGGCGCCACGGTCACGGTCATGCCGAAGCCCAGCACCACCACCGCGGGAAAGAAGCCGCGCCAGTAGCTCGCTTCCACGCCGGGCACCGCAAACAGTGCGAAGCCCGCCGCGGCAATCGCGGGGCCGATCACCAGCGGCAGCCGCGGGCCGAAGCGGTCGACCAGCTGCCCGGCCCAGCCCGAGAGCGCGAACATGATGAGGATGAAAGGCAGCAGCGCCGCGCCCGCCACCGTGGCCGAGTAGCCCTGCACCTGGATCAGGTTGAGCGGAAAGAAATACAGCCCGCCGCCGAGCGCCGCATACAGCAGCAGGGTCAGCAGGTTGGCGCCGCTGAAGTTGCCGATGCGCAGCAGCGCGAGCGGCAGCATCGGCGTGCGCGCACGGCGCTCCACGGCAATGAAGCCCGCGCTGGCGGCGATGCCGATGCCCAGCGCCGCCAGAACCGCGGGCGAACGCCAGTGCTGCGTGGGCGCCTCGATGAACGCATAGACGATGCCGCCGAGGCCGGCCGTGGCCAGCAGCGCGCCCACAAGATCGAGCCCGCCGCTGGCCGACGAGCCGCGGCTCTCCGGCACGTGGCGCCATGCGATCCACAGCACCAGCAGCGCCATCGGCACGTTGATGAGGAAGGCCCAGGCCCACGAGAAGTGATCGACCAGGAAGCCGCCGAGCACGGGTCCCGCGGCCGCCGTGATGCCGCTGAAGCCCGACCAGACCCCGATGGCCTTGCCGCGCTCCTTCTCGGGAAATGCGGCGCTGATGAGCGCGAGGCTGCCGGGCACCAGCAAGGCCGCGCCGATGCCCTGCACCGCGCGCGCGGCAATCAGCTGCTGCACGCTGCCCGAGAGCCCGCAGGCCACGGAAGCAAGGGCGAAGATGCCCACGCCGATCGCAAAGATGCGGCGCCGCCCGAAGTGGTCGCCGAGCGCGCCGCCCACCAGCAGCAGCGCCGCCAGCAGCAAGGCATAGGACTCGACCACCCACTGCGCCTGGAACGCCGTGGCCCGCAAATCGGCCTGGACGGCCGGCAGCGCCACGTTGACCACCGTGCCRTCGATGAAGGCCATGCTCGAMCCSACGATSGCCGCGGCCAGCACCCAKGGCTTGGACACGTCGGGACAGGCGCCCTCCTGCGTCTTGGCGCCATGCAGGATCAATACGTTGTCGCAGGGTGCCTTGCCGATCTGTGCCATGGTGAGCTCCGATCTATCTGGAAGCAGATGCTTGTCTTGCTCCTTCCCCCTCCGGGGGAAGGTCGGGATGGGGGCTGCTCGCAACTGGGCGCCATGCATCGATGAGCGCCGTCGTGCCCCCACCCCGGCCCTCCCCCGGGAGGGGAGGGAGAAAGAGAATCAGGCCGGACATAAGGTCGCGGACGGATTCGCCCGCGCCGCATCCACGCTGCGCGCAATGGCCGCGGCCGCCGCGGCGGTGACGCGCTGCGCGCCCTGCGCCACCGCATCGATGCCGCCTGCGACCGCTTCGCCCGCGTCCAGCTGACACACCACGGTGCGCGGCTCGTCGGAGCGCCGCAGCGTCCAGTTGAAGCCTGCATCCACGCGCCCGCCGTCGACCGCGTCGAACCGCCGCACCTGCACGGCGATGCGCCACACGGGCTGAGCGGACGGGCGGCCGCCCTTGGTGACATCGAGCGCACCGAGCCGCGCCGCGATGCCGCTGGCCAGCGCGTCCTGCAGCTCGTTCTCGAACGACGCGGCCCAGCGGTGCTGCTCGAGCACGTCGACCTGCACGCTGCCGCCCGGCCGGCCCACCACCATCTGCGGCCGCGCGAGCCGCTCGGGCACCGCCACCGGCGCCAGCTCGATGTAGAGCGGCGCGGCGGTGCCGAGCGTCGACGGGGCCGCCTCCGCGGCCGGCACGGCGCTGGCCAGCGTGTAGTAGCTGTCGGGCTTGCTCGCGCAGCCTGCGAGGACCGCCAGCACCGCAATGGCCGCAAGCGGAAGCAGCGTTTTCCTGTTCTTCATTTCTTGTCGTCCGGTTTGCCGCGCAGGAGCGATTCGGGATGCCGCTCGAGGTAGTCGGTCAGCACGCGCACCGAGCCCGCGGCGCGCGTGAGTTCGCGCAGCGTCTGGCGCATGTCCTGCTGCAGCGGAGAGTCGTCGGCCAGCGTGCGCTCGGCGCTGTTGACGGTCTTGCGCACGTCCTTCATGGCGGCGGCCAGTTCGGGCGTCAGGTCGGTGTTGATGCGATTCACCGCCTGCTCGGTGCTGGCCAGCGTCTTGTTGAGCGAGGCGAGTGTGGTGCGCAGGTCGGCCGCAATCTGCTCGTAGGGCACCTTGTTGAGCTTGCTTGCGATCTCCTGCACCTGCGACTGGATTTCGTCGAGGCTGTTGGCAATGGTGGGCAGCTCGATCGGGTTCTTCGTCACGTCGATGCGGGCCGGCGGCGCCTTGGGAAAGAAGTCGAGCGCCACGTACACCTGCCCGGTCAGCAGGTTGCCGTTGCGCAGCTGCGCGCGCAGCCCCTTCTCGGCCAGGAAGCGCAGCCGCTCCTGCTGGGTGGCGCGCGACTCCACGCCGCTCTCGCCCGCGCGGCGGCGCAGCCGGTCCGGATAGACCTGCACCAGCACCGGCATGCGGAACTCGCGCTCGGCGCGGTCGAACTCCACGCCGATCGACTTGACCTCGCCGATCACCACGCCGCGGAAATCGACCGGCGCCCCCGGCGTGAGGCCGCGCAGCGACTGGTTGAAGTACATCAGCAGCGTCTGCGGCGGACCGTCGGGTTCCTTCATGGCCGCGGTTTCGTCCTGCGCCAGCGTGAAGGCCGTGTTCTCCTTGGCCAGCGGGCCCATGGCGTCGTCGGGCGCCTGGAAGGCGATGCCGCCGAGCAGGATGGTGGCGAGCGACTGCGTGCGCAGCGTGAAGCCGCTGGCGCTGAGCTGCGCGTCGATGCCGCTGGCCTGCCAGAAGCGCGTGTTGACGCCCACGAACTTGTCGTAGGGCGCATTGACGAAGATGCGCAGCGTCACGCCGCGGCCGTCGCCATCGAGTTCGTAGGCGGCCACCTGGCCCACCTTGATGCGCCGGAAATACACCGGCGAGCCCACGTCGAGCGAGCCCACGTCGGTGGCGCGCAGCAGGAACTGCTGGCCCGAGGCATCGCGCGTGACGATCGGCGGCACCTCCAGTCCCTTGAACTCGCTCGCGGTCTCGTTCGACACGCCCGCGTCGGCGCCGATGTAGGCGCCCGACAACAAGGTGCCCAGGCCCGAGATGCCCGAGGTGTCGAGCCGCGGCCGCACCACCCAGAAGCGCGAATCCTCGGCGGTGAAGCTCTCGGCTTCCTTGCTGAGCTGCACGGTCACGCGCACATGCGAGCGGTCGCGCGCGAGCTTCAGGCTCTGCACCGTGCCGATCTGCAYGTCCTTGTACTTGACGGCCGTCTTGTTGGCCTCCAGGCCCTCGGCCGTGTTGAAGGTGAGCACGATCTCGGGCCCGCGCTGCATCAGGATCCGGACCACCAGCATCACGCCGACCAGCGCGGCAACGATGGGGATAAGCCAGATCAGCGAGGGCAGCCATTCGCGCCGGCGCACCACGCGCGGCGCAGGAAGCCCGGGCGGGGGGGATGGATCGTTGGGGGGTCTGGCTTCGTCGTCGCTCATGCTGGCTTGTGTTCCCTGTTGTCGCGTGCCGGTTCCCGGCGTTCCCGTTCGGCTTCCTGCTGCTGCTCCTGCCGGCTGTCCCAGTTGAGCCTGGGGTCGAAGCTCAGCGAGGCCAGCATCGTCAGCACCACCACCGATCCGAAGGCCGCAATGCCCACGCCCGCGTTGATGACCGCAAAGCCCTGGATCTGCACCAGGCCGGTGAGCAGCGACACCACGAACACGTCGAGCATCGACCAGCGGCCGATGATCTCGATGATGTGATAGAGCCTGGCCCGCTCGGGCCGGCGCCAGCTGCTGCCGCGCTGCGCCAGCAAGGCCAGCAGGATCAGCACCGTGAGCTTGAACAGCGGCACCAGGAAGCTCGCAATGAAGATGATGGCCGCGAGCCCGTAGGCGCCCGACACCCAGAAGTAGATGACGCCGCTCAGGATGGTGTCGTACTGCGCGCCGAAGAGCGTGCGCGTGATCATCACCGGCAGCAGGTTGGCCGGGATGTACATGATGCACGCCGCAATGAGGAAGGCCCAGGTGCGGTTCAGGCTGTAGGGCTTGCGCGTGTGCAGGTGCGTGCCGCAGCGCCCGCAGGGCTCGCCCTCGGCGGCGCCGCGCCAGACGGCATCGCAATGCGGGCAGGCCAGGAGGCCCAGCGCGCTGGCCGTGGCCATCGGCGCTTCGGCGTCGTCCGGCGCCTGGAATTGGCCTGCGCTCACGCGGCCTCCCTGCCGGGCTCGCCGGACTCGCCGGGCGGGCGAAAGGTCATTTCCCAGAAGGCATTGGGATTGAACGAGAGCACCGCGGTGAGCAGCACCGTGAGCGCCATGAAGGCCCACAGCGCCGACCCCGCCACCACGCTCGCCATGCTCGAGAGCTTGACGATCGCCACCAGCACGCCGAGCAGGAACACCTCGATCATTCCCCAGGGCCGCAGCATCTGCATCGCGCGCACCAGGATCGCAAAGCCGGCCGGGCGGCGCTCGCGGCTGAGCGGCACCAGCAGGTAGGCCAGGATGCACAACTGCATCAGCGGAAAGAGCAGCGTCGTCGCCAGCACCAAGAGCGCCACCACCGACATGCCCTCGCGGCTCAGCACCAGCACGGCGCCGGCCAGCGTGGTCTGGCTGCGCAGGCCCTGCAGCTCGATCTCGACGATCGGGAACAGGTTGGCAATGGCAAACATGATCAGCGAGGCCACCGTCAGCGGCAGGATGCGGCGCTGCTGGTCGCCCGCGTGGCGATAGAGCTCGGTGCCGCAGCGGGCGCAGCGCGACACCTCGCGCGGCTTCAGGGGCGCGCGGCTGAAGACCGCATCGCAGCCCGGGCAAACCACGGTTCCAGGTACTTCCGTCATAGGGGCGTACCCTAACCTATTCAGCCGCCCTGCCCCGTCGTCTTCAGCCGCAGGCTGCTGAAGACCGCCGCCAGGCCCGCGCAGCAAGCCGCCAGCACCAGCGCCACTACCGGCCCGCGGCCGCCATGCGGGGTCCAGATGCTGAACACGCCGGCCAGCACCACCGCGCCCAGCGTCTGCCCCGTGAGCCGCGCCGTGCCCAGCATGCCGCTGGCCGCGCCGCTGCGGTGCGCCGGCGGCGAGGTCACGATGGTGTGGTTGTTCGGCGACTGGAACAGGCCGAAGCCCAGCCCGCACAGCGCCATGCGCCAGGCGATGTCGGCATTGCCCGGATGCGCCGGCAGCGCCGCCAGCAACGCCAGGCCGATGGCGAGCAGGCCGAGGCCAATGCCGCCCAGCAGCCCGTCCGGATAGCGCCCGATCAGCCGGCCCGCGATGGGCGCCATCGCCACGATGGCCAGCGGCCAGGCGGTGATGAGCAGCCCGGCCTCGATGTGGCTGCGGCCGTACACCTCGAGCAGCAGGAACGGCAGCGCAATGTAGGCCAGCATCTGCGCGCAGAAGGCCGCCACCGACGTGCCCATGGAAAGCGCGAACACCGGAATGCGCAGCAGGTCGATCGGGAACAGCGGCACCGCCAGCCTGCGCTGGCGCCGCAGATAGACGAAGCCCACCGCCACGCCGGCCAGCAGGATGGCCCAGGCCGAGGCCTGCGCGCCGCCGGGCACGCCGCCCTCGCGCACGCCCAGCCGGTCGACGCCCAGGAACACCAGCGAGAACATCAGCACGTTGAGCGCCACGTCGATCGGCGAGAAGCGCAGGCCCGCCGCCGGCGCCACGCGGTTGAACGGCAGCGCCTTGAGGCCGAGCGCCAGCGTGATGGCGCCCAGCGGCACGTTGATGGCAAACAGCCACGGCCACGAAGCCACCGAGAGAATGGCGGCCGCCACCGAGGGCCCGGCCACCGAGGACGTGGCCACCACCATCGAGTTGATCGCCATGCCGCGCCCCAGCAGCGCCGAGGGAAAGGTCAGCCGCACCAGCGCCGCGTTCACGCTCATGATGCCGGCCGCGCCCAGGCCCTGGAAGGTGCGCGCGGCAATCAGCGTGGCCAGCGAATCGGCAAAGGTGGCGCCGATCGAGGACACCGTGAACACCGCCATGCCCACCAGGTAGACGCGGCGGTAGCCGACCAGGTCGCCGAGCGATGCCAGCGGCAGCAGCATCACCAGCGTGGCGATCTGGTAGGCATTGACCACCCAGATCGCATGCGAGGGGCTGGCCTGCAGTTCGCGCGCAATGCCCGGCAGCGCCAGGTTGACGATGGTGCCGTCGAGCACCGCCACCATGATGCCGAGGATGATCACCAGCATCGCGCGCTGGCGCGCGGGCTGGTCCAGCCCGTCGGCGGCCTGCCCGGCGTTGCCCTCGACCGCCGCCGCGGCTTGCATGTGCGCTGCGCCGCTCACGCCTCTTGCGTCCTGCGCGTGGGTTCGGAGCGCACGCTGCCCAGCGTGAGCCAGGTCAGCACCAGCGCGATCAGCGCGCCGCCGGCCATGCCGGCCACCATCGGCAGCGGGCGGCCGTCGGTGAAGAGGCCCACCACCGCCATGGCCAGTGCGCCGGTCAGCATCTGCAGCGTGCCGAGCAGCGCCGAGGCCGTGCCTGCGATGGCGCCGTGCATCTCCAGCGCCAGCACGCCGGTGGTCGGGATCACCAGGCCCATGAAGCCGGAGGCGATGAAGTACAGCACGATCAGCACCCAGAGGCTGTCGCCGCCCGCGGCAAAGTACGCGAACATCGCCAGCATCGCCATGCCCGAGGCCACCACGCCGAACTTGACGAGGCCCACCAGCCCGAAGCGCTCGCCCAGCGAACCGGTGAACTGCGAGGCACCGATGAAGGCCGCCGCATTCACGCCGAAGGCCACGCTGTAGAGCGCGGGCGACAGGCCGTAGTGGTCGATCATCACGAACGACGAATTCGCCAGGTAGGTGAAGAAGCCCGCCATCGCAAAGCCGCCGATGAACACCAGCCCGAGGTAGTGCCAGTCGCGCAGCAGCACCCCGTAGGCCGACAAGGCGCTGCCGAGGCTGCTCTCGACGCGCTCCGAGGCCGGCCGCGTTTCGCGCAGCTGCGTGACCATCATCGCAAGGCCCGCCACCGCGGCAATGGTCACGGCCCAGAACACGCCGCGCCAGCCCGCCACCGCGATCACCGCGCTGCCCGCGAGCGGCGCGAGGATCGGCGACACGCTGAACACCAGGATCAGCAGCGACATGAGGCGCGCGGCATCGGTGCCGGTGTGCAGGTCGCGCACCACCGCGCGCGGAATCGCCATGCCGGCCGCCGCGCCCAGGCCCTGCACGAAGCGCAGCGCGATCAGCGTGTGGATGTCGGTGGCCAGCGCGCAGCCCACGCTCGCCAGCGCGAACAGCACCAGCCCGGCGTACAGCGGCGGCTTGCGCCCGACCATGTCCGAGACCGGCCCGTACAGCAGCTGGCCCGCGCCCAGCGAAAGAAAGAACGCCGTGAGGCTCATCTGCACCGCGCCGATGTCGGCGCGCAGCGCCTGGCCGATGGCCGGCAGCGCCGGCAGGTACATGTCGATGGCGAAGGGCCCGATGGCCGAGAGCAGGCCCAGCAGCAGGGCCATCTTGAAAAAGGGAGACGAAGAACGCATTGGAGCGATTGTCGCCAAGCGCGGCATCCGGTGCAGGCGTGGGGTCGCCGCATCGCTGTTGCTAATTCTGCGCAAAGAGTACGACCTTCGTATTCACGCCATGCGCATGCACGATTTTCGACATACGCAAGGAGGCAAACGCCCGCTACGCTATCGCCTTTCCGGCCGGTTTTGCACAACGAATCACAACATCGCATCCAGGAGAAGCACCCCATGGCCCTCGCCCGAACGATCCATGCCGACCTCTTTCGCGTCTTCCTTCTGACCCTGGTGTCGCTCTTCGCCATTCCGGCGGCGACGCTGGTCTTCACGGAGTACGCGCTGCGCACGGAGGACGCCGAATTCCTGCAGGCGATCGAGAAGCGCATCGCCTCCGACACCAGTCTGTCCGCCGGCAACAAGGCGCAGGCCACCGAGTTCTACCGCAGCCACCCGCTCTCCAAGGCCTGCAGCGCGACCGCGCCCGAAGACAAGAACTACCACGACAAGGTGTGCAGCCCCTACTCGATGCACTGGCAGTTCCACTGGGCCGACCGCGCCGCCGGCTGGACGCTGGTTCTGGGCGCCGCCCTGCTCGCGGCGGCGCTGGTGCTGGGCGCATTGGCCTTTGCCAACCGGGGCCTGCGCTATGCGAGCTTCGTGGCGGGCTGGCGGCTCATGACGGTGTCGAGCGCGCTCGAGGTCGCGCTGCAGGGCGCGATGCTGGTGTGGCTGTCGTTCTGGGTCACGGCCTACTTCTGGCACAGCTACTACGTCAAGCTGATCATCATCGCGGGCATCGCGGCCGCGGTGGCCGTGTTCTATGCGATCTACACGCTGTTCAAGAAGCTGCCCTTCGGCAACGAGATCGAGGGCGAAGTGGTGGCCGAGGCCGATGCGCCGCGCCTGTGGGAGCGCATCCGCCAGCTGGCCGCGCGCGTGAAGACCGCGCCGCCCGACCAGATCGTGGCCGGCATCGACACCAACTTCTTCGTCACCGAGGCGCCCTGCGACGTGGGCGGGCGCAC
Organism: Variovorax sp. 01T439_2; assembly: GCF_056398445.1. Lineage (NCBI taxonomy): Bacteria > Pseudomonadati > Pseudomonadota > Betaproteobacteria > Burkholderiales > Comamonadaceae > Variovorax > Variovorax sp. 01T439_2. The sequence goes on along the minus strand of NZ_JBFTPJ010000070.1, from coordinate 1,189 downwards.
GCTGCAAGGCCGCACGCTGTTCGTGAGCATTCCGCTGCTGCGCGTGCTCGACCAGTCCGAGGCCGACGCGGTGCTGGCGCACGAGCTGGCCCACCTGGGCGGCGGCGACACCCGCAGCAGCGCGGCGCTCGGCCCCAAGCTGCTGCAGTTCGACCAGTACACCTGGAAGATGCGCGACGGCGGCCTGAGCATCGTGGCGCACTACCTGCTGCGCCTGTATCGCATGATCTTCGCCTTTGCCCTGGCGCGCGACAGCCGCGAGCGCGAATACAAGGCCGACAGCGTGTCCGCGAGCCTCACGGCGCCCGGCGCCATCRTGCAGTCGCTCATCAAGATCGCGGCCTATGCGAGCTACCGCAACGATGTCGAACGCAAGCTCTTCGCGCAGGACCGCCAGCACGACGGCGCGCTCGGCATCGCGGGCTTCGTGGCCGCCGGCCTGCCGCCCTATGCCAGTTCGGATGCGTTCGTCGAAACCATGAAGACCGCCGACGTGCCGCACCCCTACGACAGCCATCCGCCGCTGCTCGAACGCATGCGCAACGTCGGCCACCATGTGCCCGAAAGCGCCTACGGTGCCATCGTCGCGACTGCGCCCGCGGCCTCGTGGGCCGACGACATCGAAACCGCCGCCGCCATCGAACAGCGGCTGTGGAGCGACTACGAGCAGCGCTTCGTGCAGAACCACGAACTGAGCCTCGCCTACCGCTACGAACCGGCCACCGAGGAGGAGCGCGCCGTGGTGCTGCGCCACTTTCCGCCGGTTGCCTTCGCGCTGAAGAACGGCGAGAGTATCGAGGTGAGCCATGCGGGCCTGCGCCAGAGCGTGGATGGCGGCTCGACCGTCGGCTGGGACGAGGTCAAGGACCTGACCTTCCAGGACAACACCTTCGGCGACCTGCTGGTGGTCACGCACCACGACAAGGGCATGCTCGGCGCGCGCACCACCAAGCTCAAGGTGGGCGGCCTCGGCAAGCAGAAGGAGAACTTCAAGGGCGCAGTGGGCCGCTACTGGCAGCGCCACCAGATCATGCGGGCGCAGCAGCAGCAACAGGCCTCGCCCGAGCCCTGAACGAACCGAAAGGCGCTGCTCAATACAAGGTGGCGCGCTGCCGCGCCGGCAGTTCGCGGTCGTAGCTCTCGCCGTCGAAGGCGGCATCGGTCAGCGCCGACAGGATGGCGCCGGGCG
>NZ_JBFTPJ010000069.1:0-11421 GCF_056398445.1 Variovorax sp. 01T439_2 | reverse complement strand
GTCCAGCAGCAGGTAGACCTTCTTCTTTTGCCGCACCAGTTCGGCCAGCAGTTTCTCGAGCGAAGCCAGCGAGCGGCCGAGGCCTTCGCCGCCGTTGTTCACGAGGTAGGCCGCATCGCCTTCTCGGAAGTAGAACGGCAGCGGGAAGTTGCCCGTGAAATAGCAGTTCCAGCAGCCGCCCACCACCACCGTGTCGATCCGCGGATCGAGCGCCAGCGCCAGCATCTCGCCGCGCGCCTTTTCGCAGCCCGGGTTGCCTTCGGCGACCATGCCGGGCACCGGCGGGCAGGCGCCATAGGTCGAGAAGTAGGTGGTCGCCATGCGCTCGGGCGCGCTGCCCGCGAGCGCCAGGGCGCGGGGTGCGTACTGCAGGATGTGGCTGTCGCCGATCATCAGGACCGTGCGCGGCCCGCTGCCCACGCGCTTGACCGGGTAGGCGCCGATCTTCTGCTGCTCGAAGCCGGCGTAGTAGTTGTCGTCCACGGTGGCGTCGGTCACCTTGCGCAGCAGGTCGCTGCCGTTGCGCGGCGGCATGCCGCCCAGCGCCAGCAGGCCGGCCACCGCGATCGCCGTGCTGCCGGCCACCAGCGAACGCAGCATGCCGGCCTGGGCTCGCGCCCGGGTGAAGCGCTCGACGAAGCGATAGGTGAGCCAGGCCAGCGCCACGCTCGCCAGCACCAGGCATGCGCGGATCCACGCCGCCGGCTCGCCCTCTTCCACGATGCGCGCATACACCAGCAAGGGCCAGTGCCACAGGTAGAGCGGATAGCTGATGAGCCCGATCCACACCATCGGCCGGCTCGCGAGCACATGCCTGTTGAGCAGGCCCGCAGGCCCGGCCGCAATACAGCTTGCCGCGCCCAGCGTGGGCAGCAGCGCCCACCAGCCTGGAAAGGCCTTGTCGCTGCGGGTCATCACGAGCCCGAGCACGATCAGCCCCACGCCCAGGCAGGACTGCAGGTGGCTGCGCCAGGCCGGCGCCGGCGCCTTGCCCGCGGCCTTGAGGCGCATGCAGGCCAGGATGCCGCCCACCATCAGCTCCCAGAAGCGCGAAGCGGGCGAGTAGAAGGCCGCCGTGCGGTAAGGGTGGATGGTCAGCACGTTGACCAGGAACGACACCGCCGCGAGCACCCACAGCAGCCGAAGAATGGGCCAGCGCCGGCGCCAGGCCAGCGCGAGCAGCATGGGCCAGAAGATGTAGAACTGCTCCTCGATGCCCAGCGACCACAGGTGCAGCAGCGGCTTGGTCTCGGCCGCCGTGTCGAAGTACCCGGCCTCGCCCCAGAAGACGAAATTGGCGATGAAGGCCGCGCCGCCCGCTGCCTGCTTGCCGAGTTCGGTGAACTCCCTGGGCAGCAGCGCATACCAGCCGAAGGCGAGCGTGGCCAGCAGCACCAGCGTGAGCGCCGGAAAGATCCGCCGGATGCGCCGCGCATAGAAGTCGCGGTAGCTGAAGTCGCCGGCCGCGTGGCTCTGCATGATGATGGTCGTGATCAGGAAGCCCGAGATCACGAAGAAGATGTCGACCCCGATGAAGCCCCCCGGCAGCGCATCGGGAAACGCATGGAAGGCCAGCACCGAGGCCACCGCCACGGCGCGCAGGCCGTCGATGTCGGGGCGGTACTTGGGGTGCATCATCTGGTGCTCCAGGCCCGCGGCGCCGGCTGCGCGCGCCCGCCCGCCCGCGCGGCCCCGTCCATCAGGCCAGCGTCGAGACCGCCAGCGCCGCCGAGGCCGGCAGGCCGCGCTCCTGGGTCAGCCATTCGAGCACCGGCAAGGCGCCCGGCAGCACCGGCGCCACGTCCAGCGGCAGCTGCTGCCAGCGCATGGCCTGGCCTTCGCGCATTTCGAACTCGCCGCTCCAGGCCGTGACCTTGCACCAGTGCAGCCGCACCAACGCGTGCGGATAGTCGTGMTCGGTGATCTTCCAGACCTCGGCGCCCGCGATGGTGATGCCGAGTTCTTCTTCCAGTTCGCGGCGCAGCGCCTGCTCCACCGTTTCGCCGGCCTCGATCTTGCCGCCCGGAAATTCCCAGAAGCCCGCATAGGCCTTGCCTTCGGGCCGGGTGGACAGCAGCAGCGCGCCGTCGGCCGGCCGGATCAGCACGCCGACGGCCACCTCGGTGTGCTTGCGGCCTTGCTCTGCACTCATGCCGTCGCCCGCCCGGCGTAGTCGCGCGCGAACTGGTAGGCCACGCGGCCGCTGCGCGATCCGCGCTCCAGCGCCCAGACCAGCGCCTCGGGCCGCGCCGCCTCGATGGCGGCGGCGTCGACGCCGAACGACGACAGCCACTGCGCGACGATCGCCAGGTATTCGTTCTGGCTGAACGGATAGAAGCTGACCCAGAGGCCGAAGCGCTCCGACAGCGAGATCTTTTCCTCGATCACCTCGCCGGGATGGACTTCGCCGTCCTCGGTGTGGGTGTAGCTGAGGTTGTCCTTCATGTACTCGGGCAGCAGGTGGCGCCGGTTGCTGGTCGCGTAGATCAGCACGTTGGGCGTGGCCGCGGCGATCGAGCCGTCGAGAATGGACTTGAGCGCCTTGTAGCCCGGCTCGCCCTCGTCGAAGCTCAGGTCGTCGCTGAACACGATGAATTTCTCGGGCCGCTGCGACACCACCTCGACGATGTCGGGCAGGTCGGTGAGTTCGGCCTTGTCGACCTCGATCAAGCGCAGCCCCTGCGGCGCATAGGCCTGCAGGCAGGCGCGGATGAGCGACGACTTGCCCGTGCCGCGCGCGCCGGTCAGCAGCACGTTGTTGGCCGGCTTGCCTTCGACGAACTGGCGCGTGTTGCGCTCGATCTTTTCCTTCTGGACGTCGATTTCCTTCAGGCTGTCGAGCGCCATGGCGGCCACGTGCCTGACGGGCTCGAGCACGCCATGGCCCGAGCTGCGGCGGCGGTAGCGCCAGGCGATCGACGCGTTCCAGTCGGCGGGGGCCGCGAGCGGCTGCGGCAGGATCGACTCGATGCGGCCGATCAGCTGCTCGGCGCGCTCGATCAGCTTCTGGAACTGCTCGTTCATGACCTGTAGTCGGCGTTGATCGTGACGTACTCGTGGCTGAAGTCGCAGGTCCACACGGTTTCGCTGGCGTTGCCGCGGCCCAGGCCGATGCGCACCGTGATCTCGCTCTGCTTCATCACGCGCTGGCCGTCTTCCTCGCGGTAGGCCGGGTTGCGCCCGCCCTTGACGGCCACGTGCACGTCGTCCAGGAACAGGTCGATGCCGGTCTGGTCGAGGTCCTCAATGCCCGCGTAGCCGACGGCCGCGAGGATACGGCCGAGGTTCGGGTCGCTCGCATAGAAGGCCGTCTTGACCAGCGGCGAATGCGCCACGGCATAGGCCACCTGCTTGCACTCGGCGGCATTGCGGCCGCCTTCGACCTGGATGGTGATGAACTTGGTGGCACCCTCGCCGTCGCGCACGATGGCCTGCGCAAGCAGGCGCGCGACGTTCTGCATGGCCTCGACCAGGGCCTTGCCTTCGGCCGAATCGAGCGAGGTGATGGCGGCGTGCGCGGCCTTCTGGGTGGCAATGACCACGAAGGAATCGTTGGTCGAGGTGTCGCCGTCGATGGTCACGCGGTTGAACGAGGCGTCGGCCAGGCGCCGGGCCAGCGGCTGGATCAGCGAGGGATCGATCTTCGCGTCGGTCGCCATGAAGCCCAGCATGGTCGCCATGTTCGGGCGGATCATGCCGGCGCCCTTGCTGATGCCGGTGATGGTGACGGTGGCGCCGCCGACCTGGACCCGCTGGCTGAACGCCTTGGGGATCGTGTCGGTGGTCATGATGCCTTCGGCGGCACGCGCCCAGTGGTTCTCCGCCGCGTCGGCCAGCGCGGCGGGCAGGCCGGCCTCGATGCGGTCCACCGGCAGCGGCTCCATGATCACGCCGGTGGAGAACGGCAGGATCTGCTCGGGCGCGATCTCCAGCTGGCGCGCGAGCGCGATGCAGGTGGAGCGCGTGCGCATCAGGCCGTCTTCGCCGGTGCCGGCGTTGGCGTTGCCGGTGTTGATGACCATCGCGCGGATGCCGTAGTTGGCTGCCAGGTGGTCGCGGCAGACCTGCACCGGCGCTGCGCAGAAGCGGTTCTGGGTGAACACCCCGCCGACCGCGGAGCCTTCGTCGATCAGCACGACGGTCAGGTCCTTGCGGTTGGCCTTGCGCACACCCGCTTCGGCCACGCCGATGCGGACGCCGGGCACCGCGAACAAGGCGGCAGGATCAGGGGCGGACAGGTTCACGGGCATGGCGGTTTTCTCTTCTCTGGAGTTTCTGGGTCAGCTGAGCTTGCCGTGGCAGTGCTTGTACTTCTTGCCGCTGCCACAGGGGCATGGATCGTTGCGGCCGACGCGCGCGAAGGCCGCGGCCTCGGCGCCGAGCGTGCCCAGCCCCAGTCCCGCGGCCGCGATGCGGCGCTGGTTTTCCTCGTCCAGGCGCACCTCGACCTCGCCGGTCTCGGTGGGCGCGCTGTAGGTGATGTTCGAGACGTTCTCGCCGCGGCTCTCGAGCGCATCGGCGGCTTCCTCGAGCTGCTCGCCCGACTGCACGCGCACCGTCATGAGCTGGCGCGTGACTTCGTTCTTGACCGAGTCGAGCAGCTGGCCGAAGAGCTCGAAGGCCTCGCGCTTGTATTCCTGCTTGGGCTGCTTCTGCGCATAGCCGCGCAGGTGGATGCCCTGGCGCAGGTAGTCGAGCGAGGCCAGGTGCTCGCGCCAGTGCGTGTCGATGCTCTGCAGCAGCACCATGCGCTCGAACTGGGTGAAGTTCTCCTGGCCGATCAGCGCCACCTTGGCATCGAAGCTGTCATTGGCGGCCTTCACCACCATGTCGACGATGTCCTCGTCGCTCACGGCCTCGGCCGCCTCGACCTGCTGCTTCAGGGGCATGTCGATGCCCCATTCGTTGGCGAGCGTCTTTTCCAGGCCCTGCAGGTCCCACTGCTCCTCGACCGACTCGGCCGGCACGTACTGGCGCACGAGGTCGGTGAAGCAGCCTTCGCGCAGCGCCGCGATCTGTGCCGAGAGATCGGCCGCGTCGAGGATGTCGTTGCGCTGCTGGTAGATCACCTTGCGCTGRTCGTTCRWGACGTCGTCGTACTYSAGSAKSTKCTTGCGGATGTCGAAGTTGCGCGCCTCGACCTTGCSCTGCGCGCTCTCGATGCTGCGCGTGACGATGCCCGCTTCGATGGCCTCGCCGTCGGGCATCTTGAGGCGGTCCATGATCGCCTTGACGCGGTCGCCCGCGAAGATGCGCATCAGCGGATCGTCCAGGCTCAGGTAGAAGCGCGASGARCCCGGGTCRCCCTGGCGGCCSGMACGSCCRCGCAGCTGGTTGTCGATSCGGCGCGACTCATGGCGCTCGGTCGCGATGATGCGCAGGCCGCCCAGCGACTTGACGAACTCGTGGTCCCGGGTCCATTCGTCGCGCACGTGCGCGATGTCGGCTGCCTTGGTGGCTTCGTCGCGGCCTTCGTCGTTCTCGATGGCCTCGATCATCTTCTCGATGTTGCCGCCCAGCACGATGTCGGTACCGCGGCCGGCCATGTTGGTCGCGATGGTGATCATCTTGGTGCGGCCGGCCTGCGCCACGATGTCGGCTTCGCGCGCATGCTGCTTGGCGTTGAGCACCTGGTGCGGCAGGCCCGCCTGGGTGAGCAGGCCGTCGATGATTTCGGAGTTCTCGATCGACGAGGTGCCCACCAGCACGGGCTGGCCGCGCTCGTAGCATTCGCGGATGTCCTGGATGGCCGCCTCGTACTTCTCGCGCGTGGTCTTGTAGACGCGGTCGAGCTGGTCGTCGCGCTTGCTGAGGCGGTTCGGCGGAATGATGACGGTTTCGAGGCCGTAGATTTCCTGGAACTCGTAGGCTTCGGTGTCGGCCGTGCCGGTCATGCCGGCCAGCTTGCCGTACAGGCGGAAGTAGTTCTGGAAGGTGATGGAGGCCAGCGTCTGGTTCTCGGCCTGGATCTGCACGCCTTCCTTGGCTTCCACGGCCTGGTGCAGGCCGTCGCTCCAGCGGCGGCCCGTCATGAGGCGGCCGGTGAATTCGTCGACGATGACGACTTCACCCTGCTGCACCACGTAGTGCTGGTCGCGGTGGTACAGGTGCCGTGCACGCAGCGCGGCATTCAGGTGGTGCATCAGCGTGATGTTGGCCGGGTCGTAGAGCGACGCGCCCTCGGGCAGCAGCTTGAATTCGCCCAGCAGCTGCTCGGCCTTCTCGTGGCCGTCTTCGGTGAGGAACACCTGGTGGGTCTTTTCGTCGACCGTGAAGTCGCCCGGCACCGTGACGCCCTCGCCCGTGCGCGGATCGGCCTCGCCTTCCTGCTTGGTCAGGAGCGGCACCACCTTGTTGATGGCCAGGTAGAGGTCGGTGTGGTCTTCGGCCTGGCCGCTGATGATCAGCGGCGTGCGGGCCTCGTCGATCAGGATGGAGTCCACCTCGTCGACGATGGCGTAGTTCAGCATGCGCTGCACCCGGTCGCCGGGCTCGTACACCATGTTGTCGCGCAGGTAGTCGAAACCGTACTCGTTGTTGGTGCCGTAGGTGATGTCGCTGCCGTAGGCCTGCTGCTTTTCCTCGCGCGGCATCTGCGGCAGGTTGATGCCGACCGTGAGGCCCAGGAAGTTGTACAGACGGCCCATCCACTGGGCGTCGCGGTTGGCCAGGTAGTCGTTCACCGTGACCACGTGCACGCCCTTGCCGGACAGCGCATTCAGGTACACCGGCAGCGTGGCCGTGAGGGTCTTGCCCTCGCCCGTGCGCATTTCGGCGATCTTGCCGTTGTGAAGGGCCATGCCGCCGAGCAGCTGCACGTCGAAGTGGCGCATCTTCATGACGCGCTTGGAGCCTTCGCGCACGGTGGCGAATGCTTCGGGCAGCAGGTCGTCGAGGGTTTCGCCCTTGGCGATGCGGTCCTTGAACTCCTGGGTCTTGGCGCGCAGCCCATCGTCGCTGAGCTTCTCGAATTCGGGTTCGAGTGCATTGATGCGCTCCACCGTCTTGCGATACTGCTTGAGGAGCCGGTCGTTGCGACTGCCGAAAATCTGGGTCAGGAAGTTGGTTGCCATTGGCGTGGAGATGGGCGTGCACCTGACCAGGCAGGCACTGCGACCGGATTCCCTAAGATATGGTGAAAGCAGTTGGGCGCATCTTCTTTGAATGCAAGCTCCGAAGAAGGCAAGCGGCTCCAGACCGGATCTGCCGGCGCAAGCGTCGGCAAACCGGGCATTTTAGCTGCCCTTGTTCCACCCTCCGGATTACCCATGAATCGCCGCTCCGTCCCCCCCTTCACGCTGCAGCAGGCCGCCGAAGGTTCGCCCACCCTGGCGAGCCTGATTGCCCGTGCGCGCGACGCGAGCGAGCGGCTGCGCGCGGTCGAGGGGCTGATTCCGCCGGCCATGCGCCCGGCCGTGCAGGCCGGCCCGGCCGAGGGCGACGTGTGGTGCCTGCTGGTCAACGGCAGCGCGGCGGCCGCCAAGCTGCGCCAGCTGTCGCCGATGCTGGTCACGCGGCTGCGCAGCAAGGGCTGGGACGTGAACACGATCCGGATCAAGGTGCAGTCCGGACGCTGAGCAAGAAAAGCCGTCCCCTCGAACGGCCGGGCGGCCCCGCCTATTGCGGCTGCAGCCCGATGCCGTGCGCCACCTTCTGCCAGCGCTCGGCCTCCGAACGCATGAAGGCCCGCAGCTCGCCCGTGGTGGACCCCTTCAGCTGCACGCCGAGCACCGCCATGCGCTCCTTCACCGAGGCATGGTCCAGCGCCGCGATCGCCTCGCGCCGCAGCCGCTCGATCAGCTCCAGCGGCGTGGTGGCCGGCGCCACCAGCGCCCACCACTGGTCGATCTCCATGCCCTTGAGCCCGCTCTCCGCCAGCGCGGGCACTTCCTTGAGCCCCGGGATGTTCACGCGCTGCGCGCTCGTCACCAGCAGCGGGCGGATCCGGTTGGCGCCCAGCAGGCTGGAGCCGCTGGCCAGCGTGGCGAAGTGCCCGGCCACCGTGCCCGCCGCCACGTCGGTGAGCGCCGGCGCCGAGCCGCGATAGGGAACCATGTTGAACCTGATCCCGGTGCGGCTCGCCAGCAGTTCGGCCGCCAGGTGGCTCACCGTGCCGGCGCCGCTGTGCGCGATGGCCGGCGGCATCGGCCGCGCGGCCGCGGTCTTGACGAAGGTCTTGAAATCGCGGCTGTCGTTGTCCATGCCCGCGAAGAACACGAGCGGCGAGGTGCCGATCATCGTCACCGGCGTGAAGTCGCGCAGCAGGTCGTAGGGCAGCCGCGCCGTCACCGCGGGCGCAATGGCGTGCGGCAGCTCGACGATGGCCAGCGTGTAGCCGTCGGGCGCGGCCTTGGCCGCCGCCTCGGTGCCGATCTGGCCGGCGGCGCCGGGCCGGTTGTCCACGATCACCGAGCTGCCGATCGTCTGGCTCATGCGCTGCGCCATGGCGCGGGCAATGGCGTCGGTGCTGCCGCCGGCGGCCCAGGGCACGATCAGCTTGATGGGCTTGTCGGGAAAGGCCGCCCAGGCGCGCTGCGCGGTGGCGGCAAACAGGGCGGCGGCCGAACCGGCAGCCAGGAAGGCGCGGCGTTGCATTGCGTGCATGGTTTCGATTCCTTCTGTGGTGCTTCGGAGGTTCAGGCGGCCCGGTCGGGCCAGCTCGGGTCGCGCGAGGCGTTGGCGGTGAGCATCAGCACCACGTGGGCGTCGGCGGCAATCGCGTTGCCCTCGCGCAGCTGGCGCAGCGCGTCGAGCCCGGCCGCCGCGCACAGTTCGGCGCTCACGCCGGCCGCCGTGAGCTTTTGCCGGGCCGCGCGGGCCTGCTCGTCGCCCACCACCACCGCGCCGCCGCCCGAGGCGACGGCCGCCTGCCACTGCAGGAAGGTCACGGTGGAGCCGGCGGTGGAAAACTGCGCGGTGTGGCCGGGATATGCGCCGTCGAGCGCGCCGCCGGCCAGCACGCGCGAGAGGCGCGCAAAAGGCTCCACCAGCCAGAGCCGCGGCAGCCGCGAAATGCGCCCGGCGGCCAGCAGGTCTCGAAAGCCCGCGTAGATGCCCCAGGCCAGGTCGCCGCGCGCCGTGGGAATCACGAGGTGGTCGGGCAGGCCGCCCTCGGCCAGGCACTCCAGGGCGATGGGCTTGTAGCCCTCGATCGCGAGCGGTGCGCTGCCCAGGGCGGGCAGGCGGTAATTGGTCAGCGCGAAGTAGCCCGGATGCTGCGAGCGCTCGCGCACGAAGGCCCAGCGGCCGGCGTTGTCGGCAAAGGCGTGGCGCCGCGCGCCCAGCGCATCGAGCTGCCGCGCGTAGGCGGCGGGCAGGCCCTCGTAAGTGGCCACTTCGCAGCCCAGCCCCGCGGCCCATGCATAGTGCGCCGCCGAGACCGCGGCATTGCCCGACGAGGCCAGCACCAGCGTGTGGGCGCCGAAGTCCAGCGCCTGGGCCACGCCCACCGCGGCCATGCGGTCCTTGTGGGAGCCCGTGGGGTTGCACGATTCGTCCTTGAGCGCGAGCCGCGCCACGCCGAATTCGTGCGCCAATTCCGGCATGTCGAGCAGCGGCGTGCCGCCCTCGCCCAGCGTGAAGCCCGGCGCGTAGGGCATCGGCACGGGGCTGTCGCCGCCCGGCAGGTAGCTCGCGTGCAGYCCGACGTGGACGCCCATGCCGCGGCAGGCCGGACAGCCGTCGTTCGCCAGCGTGAGCGGATAGGGGGCATCGCAGCGCAGGCACCGAAAACCCTGCAGGCGGGGGTTTTTCACCGGGCGCGGCGGACGGGTCCGCGCGGCGCCTGGCGGATCGGCGGGCGGCTCGGAAGCCGAGGCGAGCTTGAAGTGGATGACGGGTGCAGGCATGTTCAGCGGGATCTTGGCTGGGGAAGTCGTGCCGAAATCTTAGGCATCTGCAAATAAAATCCTCTAGCTTGAAATACTCAAGCGATAAGGAAGCTTATCGATGCGCTTCACCGAAATAGAGACGTTCCGGGCCCTGATGCGCGCCGGCTCCACCCGCAAGGCCGCGGCGCTGCTGCATGTGACGCAGCCCGCCATCAGCCAGTCGCTCAAGCGGCTCGAAGCGCAGGCCGGCATGCTGCTGTTCCAGCGCACCGGCGGGCGGCTGGTGCCCACGCCCGAGGCGCAGGCGCTGTGGAGCGAGGTGGAACGCGTCTTCATCGGCATGGAGGCGATCGAGCACCGCATGCGCAGCCTGCGCGACTTCGGCACCAACCAGCTCGAGCTCAGCTGCTATCCGGCCTTTGGCCTGGGCTTCATGCCGCGCGCACTGGAACGCCTGAAGGCGCAGCGCGGCGACAACCCCTGGCCGCAGGTGTCGCTGCAGGTGCTCAGCTCCAAGGACGTGCGCGACCGCGTGGCCAAGGGCGTCTCCGACTTCGGCCTGATGGCCGATGAACTGCCGCTCGAAGGCATCGATCACTCGACCTTCGCGCGTTTTCCCGGCGTGGTCGTGATGCCGCAAGGCCATGCGCTGGTGCGCTTCAAGCGCGTCGAGCCCGAACAGCTCGCGCAGGTGCCCTTCCTGGCACTGAACCCCGAGGACCCTTCGCACCGCGGGCTCGAAACCGCACTGGCCGAGCGCGGCGCGTCGCTCCGGGTGATGGTGCAGACGCCCTACGCGGCCAGCGTGTGCGAGATGGCCGTGCGCGGCCTGGGCGTGGGGCTGGTCAACCCGATCACCGCGCTCGACTACGCGGAGCGCGGCCTCGTGGTACGCCGGCTCTCGGTCGACGTGTTCTTTTCGTGCGTGCTGGCGCTGCCCGCGGGCAAGGTGCTGTCCACCACCGCGCGCGACTTTCTTTCGCTCATGCGCCGGCAGCTGGCGGAGGACGAGAAGCGCATCCAGCGCTACCTGCGCTGAAGCCGCGCGCCGCCTCTTTTCTCCCTGCTACTTCAAGCCGAACTCGTGGTTCAGCCCCACGACGAAGCCGCGCACGCCGCCGGGCCCCGTCCTGGAGGCGCTCACATCCACGCTGACCAGCGGCGTGAGGCTGAAGCGCCCGCCGACGCGCGAAGTCCACACACCCGATGCACGGCTGCGCTCGGCGATCAGCGAAACCTTGTCATCGAGCGCCCACTCCGCCGCCAGCCCGCCGCGTGGCGTGCGGGCGCCGGTGCCGGTGGCCCAGTCGGCGCCGAGGTTGGCATGGACCTGCAGGCTGTCCGCCGGCCGCCATGTGACCGGCAGCACCAACTGCCCGCCGGCACGGCCGCCGCGCCTGAGATCGAACACGGCGCCGAGCGACAGCGCCGCGCTCAGCGGCGCATCGGCAGCGGGTCCGTGGAAATTCCATTTGAGCTGCGGGCCCGCAATGACCGAGCGCACGCCCTGCGCCGACAGCCGGTCGGCGCTGAGCCCGAGCTCGACCGGCCCGACGCGGCAGGACGGGCCGATGTGCAGCCCGTTCATCGG
>NZ_JBFTPJ010000068.1:0-15651 GCF_056398445.1 Variovorax sp. 01T439_2 | reverse complement strand
GCATACAACTGCACCACTTCCTCGGCCTCGCGCTGGCCGGTGTTGGTGACGGTGGCGCGCACGCGCAGCGTGCCGCCGATCGGCAGCCGGTCCTGGCTCAGCTCCATGCCGTCGTAGCGCACCGGCGCATAGCCGATGCCATGGCCGAAGGGGTAGAGCGCCCGGTTCGTGGTGTCCACGTAGCGGGTCTTGAAGGCCATGGCCTGGTCGTAGTCGGGCAGCGGCCGGCCGGTGCGCTTCTGGCCGTAGTAGAAGGGCACCTGGCCGGAAGCCTGCGGAAAGCTCACCGGCAGGCGGCCCGAGGGATTGAAGTCGCCGAACACCACGTCGGCAATGGCGTTGCCGGTCTGCACGCCGAGAAACCAGGTGACGAGGATGGCGTCTGCATTGCGCACCGCACCCTTGAGTGCCATCGCGCGGCCGTTGCTCAGCAGCACGACCACGGGCTTGCCGGTGGCGGCCACGGCCTCGGCCAGGTCCTGCTGGGCCTGCGGAATGCCGATGTCGGTGCGCGAGCGCGCCTCGCCCGACATGCGCTCGCTCTCGCCGATGGCGAGCACCACCACGTCGGCCTCGCGCGCGGCGGCCACGGCGGCCTCGATGCCGCCGGCCAGCGGCGCATCGATGCCCGAGCCGCGCACCACCGCCAGCGCGCCCGGGTCGGCCAGCGCGGCGCGCAGGCCGTCGTCGATGCCCACGGGCGCCGCCTGGCCCGGAAACAGGCTCCACGCGCCGAGCAGGTCCTGCGTGCCCGAGGCGAAGGGCCCGATCAGCGCGATCTTGCGGCCCGCCTTGGGCAGCGGCAGCACTGCGCGTTCGTTCTTCAGCAGCACGATGGAGCGGCGCGCATCCTCGCGCGCCAGCGCGATGTGCGCGGGGTTGTCGGCCCGCGGCTGTGCCGGTGCGGCGTCGAGCCCGCGCAGCGGCTGGTCGAAGAGGCCCAGCTTCTGCTTGACCCACAGCACGCGGCGCACCGCGTCGTCCAGGCGCGCCATCGGCACTTCGCCCGAGGCCACGAGTTCGGGTAGGTGGCGCATGTACAGGCCGCTCTGCATGCTGACGTCGGTGCCGGCCAGGAACGACTGCTTGGCCGCCTCGCGGCCGTCGGCGGCGTAGCCGTGCGCGATCAGTTCCTCGTCGGCCGTGTAGTCGGACACCACGAAGCCCTTGAACTTCCATTCGTCGCGCAGCACGCCCGTGAGCAGCGCCGGGTTGGCAATCGACGGAATGCCCGAGATCTCGTTGAAGGCGCTCATGACCGAGAGCGCGCCCGCGTCCAGCGCGGCGCGGAACGGCGGCAGGTAGACCTGGCGCAGCGTGCGCTCGGAGATGTCGGTGGCGGCGTAATCGAGCCCGCCCTCGGCAGCGCCGTAGGCCGCGAAGTGCTTGGGCGTGGCCAGCAGCGAATCGCCGCGCGAGAGGTCGGCGCCCTGGAAGCCGCGCACGCGCGCGGCCGCGAACTGGTTGGCCAGGTACACGTCTTCGCCCGCGCCCTCGATGCCGCGGCCCCATCGCGCATCGCGTGCAATGTCCACCATCGGCGCGAAGGTCCAGCGAAAGCCATCGGCGCTCGCTTCCACCGCGGCGGCGCGCGCGGTGCGCTCGGCCAGTTCGGGCTCCCAGCTCGCGGCCTCGGCCAGCGGCATCGGGAAGATGGTGCGAAAGCCGTGGATCACGTCGGCGCCGTACAGCAGCGGAATGCCCAGGCGCGATTCGCGCACGGCCACCTCCTGCAGCACCCGCTTGCGCTCCAGCCCCTCGTTGTTGAACAGGCCGGTGACGCGGCCGGCGCGCACGTCGTCGATCTCCTGCTGCGCATTGCGCTGGCCGGCTTGCGGGTTGCCGGGAATGTTGGTGTTGGCGGGGCCGTAGAGGCTGAGCTGGCCGACCTTCTCCTCGACCGTCATGCGGGCGATGAGCGATTCGATGCGGGCGTCCGCGCCCTTGGCGCCCTCGGCGGTGGCCGGGGCCGGGAGAGACGCGGGGGAGAAGAGAACCGAGGCCAGGCCCAGCAGGGCCGCCGCCATGGCGGGGATTCGAACGTGCATGGCACGCCATTCTCATGCCAAAGCGATGCCGCACGGAACGGCCGGGCTTTGACGGTAAGGCGCGGGCGCCTATTCGGCGGTCGCGCCGGCGTCGCGGGCCACCTTCACCCACTTGGTGGTTTCGCTGCCGATGAAGGCCTTGAGCTCGGCCGGCCGCATGTTGCCTGCTGTTACGCCTTGCTCCTCGAAACGCCTGGCCACGTCCTGCTGCTGCAGCGCGCGGGCGACTTCGGCGTTCAGGCGCGTGACCAGTGCCGGCGGCGTGCCGTGCGGTGCCATGAGTGCGAACCAGGTGGTCATGTCGTAGCCCTTGAGGCCGGCCTCGTCCAGCGTGGGCACGCCCGGGTAGGCCGGCGAGCGCTTCAGCGTGGTCACGGCCAGCGCATGCACCTTGCCGCCGCGCACGTGCGGCGCGGCCGAGGGGCTGGTCTCGATGGCCATCTGGATCTGGCCGCCGATCAGGTCCGCCATCATCGGCGCGCCGCCCTTGTAGGGCACGTGGGTGACGTCGGTCCGGGTCATCGAGCGGAACAGCTCGCCCGAGATGTGCTCGGTGCTGCCGTTGCCGGCCGAGCCGAAGTTCACCTTGCCGGGATTGGCCTTGATGTAGGCCACCAGTTCCGCCACCGACCTGGCCGGCACCTTGTCGTTGACCACCAGCACGTTGGGCGTGGAGGCCACGAGCGCCACGGGATCGAAGTCGCGCTGGAAGTCGTAGGGCAGGCGCTTGTAGAGGCCCGGCGCGATCGAATGCGCGATGGTGGCCAGGAACAGCGTGTAGCCGTCGGCCGGCGCCTTCGATGCGATGGCCGCGCCCACGGTGCCGCCCGCGCCGCCACGGTTGTCGATGATGACCGGCTGCCCGAGCGATTCCGAGAGCTTCTGGCCCACGGTGCGCGCGACGATGTCAGTGGTGCCGCCTGCCACAAAGGGCACGACGATGGTGATGGGCTTGGCGGGCCAGCCGTCTGCGAGCGCGGTCGATGCGGCCGCCGCCGAGAGCAGGGCGGCCATGCCGGCGCGCAGGAAAGAGGAGAGCGTCTTGTTCATCGTGATGGGTCTTGGTGTTGTCGTGGCTTTGAAGATTGCAGGGTCTGGGGTGCACGAGTTCATTCACTCGGCGCCCAGCTGCAGGCGGCTGGGCAGGCGTTTCTCGATCGCGAACTTGAGCAGCGCCGCCGAGCGGAAGATGCCGTGCGCGAACTTGCCGTAGGGCAGCGTGAGGAACAGCGCCATCACCACGCCCAGGTGCACCGCGAGCAGCAGCGCCATGAAGGCGGTGTCGCGCCACGCGAGCAGGGCCAGGCCGGTCACGCTGGTGAGCAGCAGCAGCGCGATGAAGCCGCGGTCCATCGGCCGCTGGGCCACGTCGCCATGCGCCGCATTGCGCCGCAGGTTCAGCCACAGCAGCCCGACGGGGCCGATCACCAGGCCGATGCCGCCCGCGGTGCCCAGCAGCACCGGCAGGCTCGTGAGCGCATAGGGCGCGTGCAGGCCCAGCAGGTAGTGGTAGAGCGTTGCCACGCAGGTGGAGGCGAAGCACAGCATGAAGCCGTAGAAGGTGAAGTGGTGGAAACGCCGGCGCCAGGGCGTGAAGCGGTCGTCTTCGTTGTTGCAGCCCTCGCCGTGGCCGCCGTCCAGGTAGGTGAGGCGCAGCACGTCGTGCGCGGCCTCGGCGCCGGCCGCGGCGCGCACGCCGGCCACTTCGCCCGGCGCGTTCTCCTGCGTCGGCGACACCTCGCGCCAGAAGCGCCGCACGCCCATTGCCAGCGCGAACAGCACAAAGGCGAACACCGCGCCGAACACCAGCGCGAGAAAGTTGTGCGGAAAGATCGCGTAGAAGTTGCCCGCGAGCGGCTCGTGCAGCAGCGAGCCCGACATCGCGACGGCCAGCACGAGGAACAGCGCCAATCCACCGGCCAGCGCCAGCGCGACGGTGAGCCCGGCCTTCTTGTAGAGCGCGCCCATCGCAGGGGGCCAGGCGTAGTCGTGGTAGGTCTGCAGGCGCACCTGCGCCATCGCCTGCGGCACGTTCACCGCAAACTCGTGCGGCGGCGCATATTGGCAGGCATGCAGGCAGGAGCCGCAGTTGTGGCACAGGTTGGCCAGATAGTGCGTGTCGGCCTTGCCGAACTCCAGCCGCCGCGTCATTGCGGGGAACACGGCGCAGAAGCCTTCGCAATACCGGCAGGCGTTGCAGATCTGCAGGATGCGCGCGACTTCGGCTTCGCTGGCGGCGAGCGGCAGCGCCGGCCGGATGGGAATGACGCGCGCCGATGCGCTGCCGATGCCATCGGCATCCGCACGGGCGCGTGCGACCAGGTCAGTGAGCTGCTGCAAGGGCGGTCTCCGGGGAATTCTTTTTCGAATGGCTCTTTGCTGCGCGTGCCGCCTGCGTGCCCGCGATGCGGCCGAAGGCCGTGCCGATGCTCATGCCCACGCCGGCCGTGTAGCCCTTACCCAGCACGTTGCCGGCCATCATTTCGCCGGCCACGAACAGGTTGGGGCTGGGCCGGCCGCCAAAGCGCACGGCCGCGGTCTCGTCCACCTTCAGGCCGAGATACGTGAAGGTGATGCCGGGCCGCAGCGGGTAGGCGTAGAAGGGTGCGGTGTCGATCGGACGCGCCCAGTGCGTCTTGGCGGGCGCGATGCCTTCGGTGTGGCAGTCGTCGAGGGCCGTGTGGTCGAAGCGGCCGACGCGGCAGGCCGCGTTGTAGTCCTGCACGGTGCGGACGAACGTGGCTTCGTCCAGGCCAATCTTCTGCGCGAGTTCGCCCAGCGTGCTTGCCTGCGTGCCGGCGAATACTGGCGGCATGAAGCGCCCGACGGCCTTCTGGTCGATGACCGACCACGCGATCTGCCCCGGCTGCTGCGCCACGAGCCGGCCCCAGATCGCGTAGCGCTTGGGCCAGAAGTCTTCGCCCTCGTCGTAGAAGCGCTGCGCGTCACGGTTGACCACCACGCCGAGCGACACGCAGTCGATGCGGGTGCAGATGCCGCCGTCGTAGAGCGGTGCGCGCGCATCGATGGCCACCATGTGGCCCTGCGACGGATCGCCGATGCTGTCGGCGCCGGCGCCGATCATGTATTTCAGCAGCACGCCCTGGTTGAAGCGCGTGCCGCGGACGAGGAAGTTGTCGGCCGGCCATTCGCCGCGCTCGTTCCGGCCCCAGGCTTCGCGCAGCCATTCACGGTTCGATTCGAAGCCGCCGGCGGCCAGCACGCAGCTCCTGGCTTCGATGCGCTCGCCGGCCTCGGTGCGCACGGCCACGAAGCGGTCGCCGTCGAGCTCCACCGAGGCCACGGGCGTCTCGTAGCGGATCTGCACGCCGAGTTTTTCGGCGCTCCGGAAATAGGCGTTCACCAGCGCCTTGCCGCCGCCCATGAAGAAGGCATTGGTGCGCGCCACGTGCAGCGCACCCGACAGCGGCGGCTGGAAGTGCACGCCGTGGCTGCGCATCCAGTCGCGGCAGTTCGACGAGGCGCGGATCACCAGCCGCGCGAGGTGCTCGTCGGTCAGGCCACCCGTCACCTTCAGCAGGTCTTGCCAGTACTCCTCTTCAGGGTAGGCATCGACCAGCACGTCCTGCGGGGCATCGTGCATGCAGCGCAGGTTGCGGGTGTGCTGCGAATTGCCGCCGCGCCATTCCTTCGGCGAGGCTTCCAGCAGCAGCACCGAAGCGCCGGCCTCGCGCGCCATCAGCGCGGCGCACAGCGCGGCATTGCCGCCGCCGACAACCAGTACATCTATCACTCGTGGGTCTCCTTTGAATCCAGGAGACTTTAGGGAGCCAGGCCTTCAGGCGAAAGGCCGAACGACGCAACGGGTGTTCAGTTATCGAGAAGACTTGCGCCGGTCCATCGGCCCTCGCGCACCAGGGCGCGCGCCGTGTCGGCAACCACCACGCGCGCGGCCAGAGCGGCCGGCGAAAGCTCGTCGTCGGACAGGCTTACGAGCAGGTTGCGGCGGCCCACGTGCGCATCGCTGATCTGCGTGAGCTCCAGGTCGTCGCGGTCATGCCGGGCCGTGGCGGCGCCGGGCTGCACGGTGGCGCCGTAGCCCGCGCGCACCGCGTCCATCAGCAGCGCGAGGCCGTCGACCTCGGCAACGATGCGCGGCTGGATGCGGGCCCGCGCAAAGGCCGTCATCAGCGTCRCGCGCAGGCCGTGGCTGCCGCTCGGCAGGATCAGCGGCACCTCGGCGAGCTGCGACAGGCGGACCCTGGTGCCCGTGGGGCGCCCCTCCAGCGTCGGCGACGCGATCACGAACAGCTTCTCGGCCAGGAGCGGCGCCACGCTCCAGCGCCGCGGCGTATCGGTCTGGAACAGCACCGCCAGGTCGAGCTGGCGCGCATGCAGCATCGTCGTGAGATGGCCCGACAGCGCCTCGACCATGTGCAGCCGCACCTCGGGGTAGCGCTGCTGCATGGCGCGCATCAGCGGCACGCCCAGCACGGTGGCCGTGGTGGGCGCAAGGCCCACGCTCACATGGCCCGACAGGCGCGCCTGCTGCGCCGCGCGCACGGCATCGTCGGCATGCCGCAGCGTGAGCTGGGCCTGCTGCAAAAAGGCCAGGCCGGCATCGGTGGGCGCCACGCCGGTCGAGCTGCGCTGCAAGAGGCGCGTGGAAAGCTCGCCTTCGAGCCGGCTGATCTGCTGGCTCAGCGCCGAGGTGACCACGCCCAGTTCGACGGCCGCACGGCCCATGCTGCGCAGTTCGCAGACCTTGACGAAGTAGCGCAGTTGCCGGAGTTCCATGCCCGCATCATCGCGCAGATGAAAAAATGGCCGCCAACACCCGTCGCGCAGGCGCTGGCAGCCGTGGAAACCGGGATCGGCGCTTGTTGCTTATTGCCTGTAGCTGTCGTCGATGCGGTCGAGCTTGCGGATCAGCGAGGGCCAGACGAACTGCCCGCCCAGGCCGCCGGTCTGCACCTTCATCGCCTGGCCCACGCCCTCGACGATCCTGGGGTTCACCTGCGTGAGCTCGCCGCCGCCCGATTGCGCGGCGATCTGGATCTGGCAGGTGTTCTCGAAGGTGTACATCGAAAGGAAGGCGTCGGCAATGGTCTTGCCGCAAGTCAGCAGGCCGTGGTTGCGCAGCATCAGGAAATTGGCGTTGCCCATGTCGGCCTGCAGGCGCGGCTTCTCGTCGTCGCGGAAGGCCACGCCTTCGTAGTCGTGGTAGGCCAGCGATGCCAGCACGAAGGTCGACTGCTGGCTGATGGGCAGCACGCCGTTCTTCTGCGCGCTCACCGCAATGCCGGCCTTGGTGTGGGTGTGCAGCACGCACTGGATGTCTTCGCGCGCCGCATGCACGGCGCTGTGGATCACGAAGCCGGCCGGGTTCACGGGGTAGGGCGAGTCGATGATCTTGTTGCACTGCTGGTCGACCTTGACCAGGCTCGACGCGGTGATCTCGTCGAACATCAGGCCGTAGGGGTTGATCAGGAAGTGGTGCTCGGGCCCGGGAATGCGCGCACTGATGTGCGTGAAGACCAGGTCGCTCCAGCCGTAGAGCGCCACCAGGCGGTAGCAGGCGGCAAGGTCGACGCGCAGCTGCCACTCCTCGGCGGAGACGAGCTTCTGGATTTCGGATTGGGTGTTTGCGTTCATGGTGGTGGTTTCCTTGGGGATGGGTCAGGCCGCGGCTGGTTCCTTCATGGCCGCCTTGTAGATGCTCTGCTTCGGCTGCGCCATCAGGCGCTGCAGCATGGGCTCGAACTCGCTGATGGGCAGCGTCTCGGCGCGGGGGTCGAAGGCCGGGTTGTCGTAGAGCGCGCAGAACTCGGCCGTGCGCTCGTAGTGCGGATGGTCCTTGAAGCCGTCGCGCATGTCGCGGTCCAGGCCGATGTGATGGAAGAAGTAGTGGCCCTGGAAGATGCCGTGGTGCTGCACCATCCAGTGGTTGGCCTCGCTCACGAAGGGCTTGAGGATGGCCGCGGCAATGTCGGGATGGTTGAAGCTGCCGAGCGTGTCGCCGATGTCGTGCAGGAGCGCGCACACCACGTATTCCTCGTCGCGGCCGTCGCGCAGCGCGCGCGTGGCGGTCTGCAGCGAATGGGTGTAGCGGTCGACCGGAAAGCCGCCGTAGTCGCCTTCGAGGATCTGCAGGTGCCGGATCACGCGCGCGGGCAGGCCGGCCGCGAACTGCCTGAACTCGCCGCCTATCAGCTGCCAGTCTTCGCGCGTGCTCTCCTGCATGCTCCTGAAACCTGCCCGTTCGCTCATCGTGTTGTCTCCGTGTTCTTTGGGGGGAGCGGCCACTGTAGACCCGGGCTTGACGTTCAACTGTCAAGAATTTGACAATGCAAGGCTCTGGTAAACCCCCGCATGCCGCCTTCCAAACCGCGTCTCTCCGCCCCGCACCGCGCCGTGATGGAGCGCAATCCATGGTTCACCAGCATGCCGCGCGCGCAGCGCGAAGCACTGCTGGGCGCGGGCGAACTCATCCACGTGCGGCGCGGCGCCATGGTGTTCCGCCAGGGCGATCCGATCCATGCGGCGGGCGGCGGCTTCTATGGCCTCCTGGCCGGCACGATCAAGGTCTCTTCGCTGCGGCAGGACGGGCGCGAGGCCATTCTTGCGGTGCTCGAGCCCGGCAACTGGTTCGGCGAGATCACGCTGATCGACGGCTCGCCGCGCACCCACGACGCCACCGCGCTGGAGGCGCTCGACCTGCTCGTGGTGCCGCCCGAGGCCTTTGCCCAGCAGATGCGCGACGTGGTCTTTGCCAATGCGATGGCCGCCATGCTGGCCGCGCGCGTGCGCATGCTCTACGGCCTCACCGAAGACGCCACGCTGCGCAGCCTGCGTGCGCGCGTGGCGCACCGGCTGCTGGTGCTGGCGCGCGGCGACGCCACGCAGTCGGTGCAGCTGCGCCGCACGCTGATGCTGCCGCAGGAGGCGCTGGCGATGATGCTCGGCGTCACGCGCCAGACGCTTTCGAAGGAGCTCAATGCGCTGGCGGGCGAGGGCGTGCTCGCGCTGGGCTACGGGCGCATCGAGCTCAGGTCGATCGATGCGCTGCAGGCGCTGGCGAGCACCGGATAGCGCCTCAGCGCAGCACGCGCCCGTCGGCGGAGATGCTGATCAGGTCGATGGTGCGCGAGGCATCGCGCAGGCCCGGGCGCAGGTTGACGCGAAAGCCGCCCACGTCGTAGTCGGTCATGGCGGTCATCACGCGCTGCAGGCTCGCCGTGGTGAAGCCGCGGCCCGCGCGGCGCACCGCTTCGCCCGCCACCTTGACCGCGATGAAGCCTTCGAGCCCTTCGTACGAGGGCGTCTGGTCGGAGTTGTCGACCGCGGCGCGGTACTCCTTGACGATCGGAATGGCCGAGGGCCGCGGCGACGGCACCACCTGCGAGATCACGATGCCGCCGATGTCCTTGCCCAGTTCGGCATAGAGCGGGTCGATGCCCACGATCGAGAAGGCCATGAAGCTGCCGCTGTAGCCGCTCTTGCGCAGCTTGCGGATCGCATTGGCCGTGGTGCCCGAGAGCGACACCAGCACGATGGCCTGCGGCGTCTGCYGCAGCACCGTCTTCAGCGCCGCGTCGAGTTTGTCGGCGCCGCCGGCCGGCACCATCGCCGAGGCCACCAGCGCGGGCAGCTTCAGCTCGGTGATGGCCTGCTGCACGGCGGCCAGGCCGGCGCGGCCCATGGCGTCGTCGTCGCCCACCAGCGCGATGCGCGTCTGGCCCACGGTGGCGCACTGGCGCACGATCTTCAGCGCCTCGTCGATCATGCCGGGGCGCACGTGGAACACGTTGGGGTGGCTGGCCTCGCGCAGCGTGTCGGCGGCGGCAAAAGGCGCGAACAGCAGGCTGCCCTGCTGCGCGGCCACGTTGGCACCCGCATCGCTGCTGGCCGTGCCCACGAAGCCGAACAGCATGTCGGCCTTGTCGGTGCCAAGCAGCGTGCGTGCATTGGCGGCAGCCCGGCCTGCGTCGTAGCCGTCGTCCAGCTGCAGCAGCTTGAGCTGCAGGCCGCTGGCGGCATTGCGCTCGTTGAAGTCGGCCACCGCGAGCCGGCTGCCGGCCGCAAAGGCCAGCCCGATCTCGCCGGCGGCGCCTGTCAGCGGCACCGACTGGCCCAGCACGACCACCCGTGCGCCCGCCGCGCGTCCCGACGATTGCGACAACGCCGGCAGATGAACGCCGCCGCCCAGCAGCAGCGCCCCGCACGCCTTGCCCAGCCATTCCCTGCGAGAACTGTCCATGGCTCACCTTTTTTAACAGTAGTAAAAAAGTGTAGCAAGTTCGGTGCCGATCGGGAAGGCTGCGGAAAACGAGGCCCGGCGGGCCTCCCGCAGGAGCAGCGGCCTCAGGCGCGCCGGAACACCAGGTCCCAGACGCCGTGGCCCAGCTTGATGCCGCGGTTCTCGAACTTGGTGAGCGGCCGGTACTCGGGCTTGGGCGCGTAGCCTTCGGCCGTATTGCGCAGCAGCGGCTCGGCGGACAGCACCTCGAGCATCTGCTCGGCGTAGGGCTGCCAGTCGGTGGCGCAGTGGATGTAGCCGCCCGGCTGCAGGTGCTCGGCGAGCTTTTTCACGAACTCGGGCTGGATCAGGCGGCGCTTGTTGTGGCGCTTCTTGTGCCAGGGGTCGGGAAAGAACACATGCACGCCCGCCAGCGAGCCGGGCTGCAGCATGTGGTCGAGCACGTCGACCGCATCGTGCGCGCAGATGCGGATGTTGCTGATCGACTGCTCGCCGATGCGCTTGAGCAGCGCGCCCACGCCGGGCTCGTGCACTTCGCAGCACAGGAAGTTGGTCTCGGGCAGCACCGTGGCGATGTGCGCGGTGGCCTCGCCCATGCCAAAGCCGATCTCGAGCACGGTCGGCGCGGCGCGGCCGCCGAAGGCCGCCGTCAGGTCGAGCGGCTCGGGCTTGTAGGGAATGAGGAACAGCGGGCCCAGCTCGGCAAAGGCGCGCGCCTGGCCGTCGGTGGTGCGGCCGGCGCGCTTCACGAAGCTCTTGAGGCGGCGGTGCAGCGGATGCGGCTTGTTGTTGCTGTTGTCGTCGGCCGCGTCGTCGTCGTCGCTGGGCGTGGAATCGTGGGGCACGGTGTCGGGAAAGGTCATTACGGCCGCGAATTGTAGAGATCGCGCCATTCGGGCACCCAGCCGGCCAATGCAGGCGCGCAGGAAGCGGCCGTGGTGGCGCGCAGGCCGAGCACGCGCGCGGCCGCGTCGAGGGCGGCCAGGGCAGCCTCTGGCGTGGCGGTGTCGATGGCGGTGGCGCCGTTCTGCTTGGAGAGCTTGTCGCCGTCGGCGCCGCGCACCAGCGGCGTGTGCAGGTAGCTGGGCGTGGGCAGGCCGAGTGCGCGCTGCAGCAGGATCTGGCGCGCGGTGTTGTCGGCCAGGTCTTCGCCGCGCACCACGTCGGTGCCGTCCGCGCGACGCAGCACGAAGTCGCCAACCTCGCGGCTCACGTCCTGGCATTGGCGGCCGAGGCGGCGGTCGGTCCAGCAGAGTTCGCCATGGGCCAAGGCCGGCTGGGCCGATTCGAACTTCTCGGTGGCAAAGCGCCAGGCGCGTGCGGGTTTGCCGTGCAGGCCGTCGCGGCAGGTGCCGGGGTAGACCCGCTCGCCATGGCGCGTGTGCGGCCGGCCGAGCCGTGCCAGCGCCTCGTCGATGTCCTTGCGCGAGCAGCCGCAGGGGTAGGCAAGGCCGAGGGCCTGCAGCCTTGCCAGCGCGGCTTCGTAGCGCTCGGTGCGCTGCGTCTGCCATACCGGTGTTTCGTCGGGCAGCAGGCCGCAGTCGGCCAGTTGCCCAAGGATGTGCTCGCCCATGCCGGGCAGGCAGCGTTCGGTGTCGGCGTCCTCGATGCGGATCAGCCAGCGCGCCTTGGGGCCGCGCGCGCGCACGTCGAGCCAGCTTGCGAGCGCGGCCACCAGCGAGCCGGCATGCAGCGGGCCGGTGGGCGAGGGCGCGAAACGGCCGGTCTCCCGCATCCGTGGATCAGATCACTGCAAGCGCCAGCGAAAGGCCCGAGAGGAACGCATCTTCGACCCGGTGCCCGGTGCACCAGTCGCCGGCCACGCCGATGCGTGCCTTGGCGTCCCACAGGTGGCTCTTGCCCACGGGCACCTGGGTCTGGGCTTCGGGCCAGCAGCGTGCCCGGGCGTGCGTGGGCGCGGCATGGATGCCGGTGATCTCGGCGAAGGCGCGCAGCAGCTTGGCCTCGACGCGCGCGGCATCGTCGCGCAGGTGCTCCTGCGACCAGGTGGCGCTGGCCTGCAGCGTCCAGCGCTCCACGCGTTCGCGGCCGGGCTTGGACGATTCGCGCGCCAGCCATGCCACGCGGTGATGGGTGCTGCGCGCCGCATTCCATTGCGGGCCGAGGTGCGACATGTTGGCCTGGTTGGCCTGCGGAAAGGCGATCATCAGCGTCCAGCAGGGCGCGATGCGCACCGGCTCGATCTTCTGGCTGATGGCGGCCGAAAGCTTGCCGTCGCCCAGCAGCGCGCGCGTGCGCGAGGGCGGCACGGCCAGCAGCACGGCGTCGAAGCCCGAGTACACGTGCTGCGAATCGTCTTCGCCGGCGGTGCGCAACTGCCAGCGCTTGGGGTCGAGCGCATCGGCTTCGATCTGCGTGACCTGCGTGTCGAGCACGAGGCTGTCGCCCAGCGGCGCGGCCCAGTGGGCCACCAGGGCGTCCATGCCCGGCTGGGCCACCCAGTGCGATTCGCGCCCGGGCAATGCGGCCTCGGCCACGCGGCCGTGCGCATCGAGCACGCGCACGAGGTTGGCGCTCCAGGGGCGGCAGAGGCTCGGCGTGGCTTCCAGCGCCAGCGCAAAGCGCGGATCGCGCACGGTGAAGTACTGCGCGCCGCTGTCGAAGCGGCCGAAGGCGGTGTCGACGCTCGCCATGCGCCCGCCGGGCGCGGCCTCGCGTTCGAACACGGTGACCTTGTGGCCGGCCTGCACCAGCGTCCGGGCGCAGGCGACTCCGGCAATGCCGGCGCCGACGACGGCGTAGTGGCGTGGAGCGGCGGGGGTTCGGTGGCGGTCGGCCGCCTTTGCAGTTGCGCGAGTGGTCATGAGGGACTCTTTTCTTGTGTACGGAGACGGATGGATGTGTCCGGACTCTACATCGGTCCGGGAGGCGGCTGGAGGACGTGTCCTGTTCGGGGTGCGTGCACAGGCCACCGGGTACTCCCCTCCGCGAATGTCCCGCAACGAATCAACGCCCGCGATGCCGTTCGAGCAGAGCCCGCCGCGTGGCCTCGTGCTCGAACTGCGCGAGCCACCATTCGAGTGCGCGGCCCGGTCCGCCCGCGCTGCGCACGCGCCAGGCGCAGTGCATGGTCGCGAGCGGCGGCTGGCGTTCGGTCTTGCGCTCGACCAGGTGGCCGGCCTCGATGTAGGGCCGCGCCATCGGCTCGGGCAGGAAGCCGCCGCCCAGGCCGTGCAGCTGCGCGTTCAGCTTGGCCTGCATGCTCGGCACCGTGAGCACGTCCTGTCCACCGACCAGGTTGACCGTCATGCTCGGCCCGCTGCGCACCGAGTCGGCCGCGGCCACCGCGCGATGCTGGCGAAGCACCGCATCGGTCAATGGCTCGGGCAGGCGCGCGAGCGGATGGTGCGGCGCCACCGCATAGACGAAGCACAGCTCGCCGATCGGCCGGCTGCGGATGCCGGTGGCGGTGAAGGCCAGGCTCGCCGCGTCGAGCACCGCGCCAATGGCCAGGTCGGCCTCGCCGCTGGTCAGCGCCTCGATGGTGCCGAGCAGGGTTTCGTCGCGCAGCTTGAGCCGCGTGGGCGGATCGAGCGCGAAGAAAGCCGTGGCCAGGTCGAGCAGCGGGTCGCGCGCGATCACGCTGTCGACCGCGATGGTGAGCATCGGCTCCCAGCCGGTGGCCACGCGCTTGACGCGGTTGGCCACCGCATCGATCTCGCCGAGCAGCCGCGCCGCCTCGCGCAGCAGCTCGGCGCCGGCCTCGGTGATGCGGGCCTGGCGTGCGCTGCGGTCGAACAGCAGCACGTCGAGCGCGTCCTCGATCTGGCGCACGCGGTAGCTGAGCGCGCTGGGCACGAGGTTGAGCGCGCGCGCCGCGCCGGCAAAGCTGCCGGTGCTCGCCACGGTCTGCAGCATGGCGAGCGCATCGGGGGTCAGTACGTCTCTGGCGCTGGGCATGGCGGCTCCTTCGACCGGCGAATCGACCGATCAAAAAATTTGAATGATGCCATCAAAACCCGGCGCTTTTATCGATGGGGTGCGGGCCTAAAGTTCTTCACATCCGCTGCGCATCCGGCGCGGCATACGAAGAAGGCCCGAGCAACCCCCACGGGCAGGGCCGAAGGAGTTTGACGATGTTGCAAGTCCGTAAATCACAGGAACGCGGTTATGCCGACCATGGCTGGCTGCGCTCGTTCCACAGCTTTTCCTTTGCCGGCTACTACGACCCGGCCCACATGGGTTTCGGCAACCTGCGGGTGATCAACGAAGATCGCGTGGCCGCGGGCGCCGGTTTCGGCACCCATGGCCACAAGGACATGGAGATCATCAGCTACGTGCTCTCGGGCGAACTGGCGCACAAGGACAGCATGGGCAATGTGGAATCCATCCCGCCGGGCGACGTGCAGCGCATGAGCGCGGGCCGCGGCGTGATGCACAGCGAGTTCAACCACAAGGCCGACGAGACCACGCACTTCCTGCAGATCTGGATCGAGCCGAACGTGCGCGGCATTGCGCCCGGCTACGAGCAGAAGAAGTTCAGCGACGCTGAAAAGCGCGGCAAGCTGCGCCTGGTGGCCTCGCCCGACGGTGCCGACGGCTCGGTCACGGTGCATGCCGATGCGCGCCTCTTCGCCGGCCTGCTCGACGGCGACGAGAAGGCCAGCCTGGCGCTCGACCCCGAGCGCAAGAGCTACGTGCACCTGGTGCGCGGCGAGCTCGAAGTCAATGGCCAGAAGCTTGTGGGCGGCGACGCCGCGATGCTCCAGGGCGAATCGCAGCTCACGCTCGGCGCCGGCAAGGATGCCGAAGTGCTGGTGTTCGACCTGGCGGCGTGATCCCGGGCCGGGCGCATGCCGCCCGGCCTTCTTTTTCCCCTGTTCTTTTTTCAGTTTCAACAACCCGAGGAGTTTTCACACATGGCAACCACAACCACCACCCCCAATGCAGCCCAGGACACGCTGGCGCTGGTCGGCCGCATCCTGATCGCGTACCTGTTCATCCCGGCCGGCATCGGCAAGCTCATGGGCTTTGCGGGCACCGTGGGCTACATCAACTCGGTGGGCCTGCCGCTGCCGGAAGTCGGCGCCGCGATCGCCATCCTGGTCGAGCTCGTCCTCGGCATCGCGCTGCTGGTGGGCTTCAAGACCCGCTGGACCGCCATTGCAATGGCCGTCTTCACCGTGGTCACCGCGCTGTTCTTCCACAAGTACTGGTCGGCGCCCGATGCGATGAAGATGATGCAGCAGATCAACTTCAACAAGAACATCGCCATTGCCGGCGGCCTGCTCGCCTTCGCCGCCTTCGGCCCCGGCCGCTTCAGCATCGACAAGCGCTGATTCCACAACCTGAACAAAGGAGTCCCTGAACATGGCAAACATCGTCGTTGTCTTCCATTCCGGCTACGGCCATACCCAGCGC